>NZ_JACLQL010000001.1:0-272772 GCF_016648635.1 Streptococcus sp. 21.1
TTTTTAAAGTAAGTAAATTTACCTTTTGAGACCGCTTTTCTTCTTCCATTAGTTATCCTCTTTAAAAACATCAATCTACTTAAATATATTATTATTTTTTTATACGTTTCTTTCTGAATTGCAATTATTTTTATTTGGCTATAGACTTTTTTTCCTAGAAACTTATTGTAAATATCTTCAACATCACTACTGGAAATCTGCGAAATTTTCAAAGATGAAAAAACTATACCCGCAAAAACCACATTCTTGTCTTTGCTTTCATGAGTATTACTTGATTTTTCAAGCAAATCTATAACAATTTGTTTTTCATCACTTTTTTTTACGGAAGAACGAACAGATCTAATTGCATTTAACCATAATTGTGAGTTTTTCATATTTAATCGACTATTCAGATCTCGTTGAGCAGCATTCAGACGTTCGCGAATTTTTTTAGTAGCATCCTGTTGAACACTGGGAACCCCTGCTTTGGATTCAATTATCCATACAACTTCATCAGTATCATGTGCAATAATATCAAATCCCTTCTTCACATTTCTTTCTTCCATGTTAAAAAAAGGAGAAATAATTTCTAAATCAGTATATTCTCTGATTAAAAGATTTAAAAGAAACTCACCAATAGCTCCTATTTTTTGATTTTGACCATTAGGTAATCTATAGTTTAGAAATTCTTCTAATGATTCCTCAGTTGAGAAATGTACACTTTTTGATTCGAGAGCATATTCTCCGTGACAGATTACTCTAAATTCACTCTCGATTCTTTCTTTTAATTCCTTGGTAAAAGAAAGAACTTCTAAAATTTGAATATTCTTATTAACAAATCGCTCATTTATTCCAGAAATCATCTTTCCTCCTCTACCTCCCCACTCTCAATGGTTCAATAACCTCTTCAATGAGTTTGGTGTAGGCTTCTTTGATGTGTTTTTTGTAGCTGAGCGGGTTGAGGGCATCAGCTGTTTCTGCTTTGTAGTCTTTGTAGCGTTGGCTCTTAGTAAGCTGGCTTTCTCCAGATTGCTTCTTAGCACCCTTACGATAGTGTTGGACGTAGTAACGAAGTTCATCGAGTCCGACATACCATTCTCTGGCAAAGCGTTTGAGATGGTCATCGATGATGGCTTCAATCATGCTGCCCAAGACGCCAGTGATAGATTGTCCTTGGTAATCTTTAGGATTGGCTTGGACTTCTTTCCACAGGTTTCGGATGATTTCGGCTAGTTTAGGATTGGTGCGTTCCAGACTCTGGATATAGTTATCAACAGTTTCGATATCTTTGTCACTGAGGGCCTGTGGACTATCCTCTTCCTGCTGAATCATACTTTGAATCAAGGTCAGGATGTAAGCATAGTTAATCTCGTCGACTTGGACTGATTCCAGTTCGTAGTGGATATCAAAGAGATTATCATCACCATCGTCTTCAGCTCGGCTTTTGAGCTCTGCTAGGATATTTTGATAGATTCCTAGATAGGTTTCGAGCTTTTCATCTGATAGTCCTGTCTCCGCATAGATAGCCGCTTCATCGTATTCGCTATAGACACGGATAGATGCCAGATACTTGTCAAAGGTTTGGTAAGCCTTGGCAATACGACGGAGTTGTGGGCTAGTGGCCTGCTCAATCGTGATGACATAGTTTTCCACATCTTCCACTTTTACTTGGAAGTCGATCCAGGCTTGGATAAAGTTTGCTTTTTCCTCATCCCAGGCTGGGGCAGTGACATCATTTTCACCACCGTTTGAGTAGAGTCTAAGGGCGTTATCCACAGCCTCTTTAAAGGCCTCTGGCCTTTGGAAGGTGATGATATGGCCATAACGCTTTTTACTGTCAAAGATACGGTTGGTGCGACTAAAGGCTTGAATCAAATCCTGTGGACGCATGGGCTTACGGTCGATGAAGAGAGTGGATAAACATGGGGCATCAAAACCGGTCAACAGACGGTCAACGACGATGACCAAATCCAACTGCTCATTACGAGGAATGTATTTGTCTAACTTTCTGGCTAAACGATTATTGATATCCGTGTTAAAGCCACGCAAATCAGCCATAGTAAAATGGGTCCCATACTCTTGATTGTAGTCGTCCATGACCTGCTTCATGTGCTCTTGGTAGCCGATAGATTCTTCTTCATTTTCCGACACAGAGTAAGTGACTGTCACCTTTGGAAAATCAGGTAACACGCGCTTAACCCGCTCTGACACCTTGACACGTTCCTGTCCTGCCTTGATACTCTTGAGCAGATTGTAATAGGCCTGTGCCTGTGGAATGGACTTAACGGTTAAGATAGCCTCGTAGGTCTTGCCTACACCATTTGGAAAGCCCAACTGTTGATAACTTTTGTTTAGGATAGCATCCAAGACTTCTAGCATGTGCTCTTTATCTTCATAGACAGAGTCAGGAAGGTCTTCTTCAGGAATCGGCGAAATAATGGTATTACGATAGTCAACCTTAAAGCCAAGGACTGCCCCGTCATGAATGGCTTCTTTGACCGTATACTCATGGAGGCGTTCACCATATTGTTGGTGGGTGGTTTGTGCCAAATCACCTAATTGCTTACGTTTATTTTCCTTGAAAATCGGTGTTCCTGTAAAGCCATACCAGAGCGAATTGTGGAAAAAGCCCTTGATGTCTTTTTGGGTCTGAGGCGTGACCGCACGGTGACATTCATCCACAACAAAAGCCACACGGAGGTCCTTGATTTTCTCCGAATCCTTTTGGTATTTACCTTCTTGGAACTTGCGCATCATGGTAGTGATTTTCTGGATAGTCGTCACAATCACACGCTTATCATTTCCAGCCAAACGCTTAACCAAATCATGGGTATTGTCCGTTTCATCAATATCTATGACATCATTAGCGGCGTAGGAAAGGAAGGAAGACGTCGTCTGCTGGTCAAGGTCCCTACGGTCCACGACGAAGATTGTCTTTTGAATGGCTGGAATCTGCAAGAGGTTGCGAGCCACCTTGTAGGAGGTTAGGGTCTTACCAGAACCTGTGGTATGCCAGATATAGCCTGATTCCTGACGGCGAGAGGCATCTTGAACAGACTCGATGGCATGGATTTGATAAGGACGTAAGAGGATGAGAGCTTTTTTACTATCATCAATGACGGAATACTGCATCACCATCTGATGGGCACGTGGAATAGATAGGACCTCATGGGCAAAGTCCATGAGACTGGTCATGGGTTTATTATCTTTATCCACCCAAGATGTCAAAAATTGTTTATTGAGCTTATCTTCTCGTGCAGCTGCGATATAACGTGTATCAACCTTATTAGTCACAACAAACATCTGAAGGGCAGAATAGATGCCACGTAACTTTCCTTCACGGTCATACTTTTTGATTTGATGAAAGGCATCCAAAAAGGCCACACGAGGACTCTTGAGCTCAATGTGGATAAGAGGAAGTCCATTAATCATCAGCGTCGTATCTAAACGACGGTCCTGATCTTGTGGGTAGGCCTTGTCACGTTCCACCTGATTGACCACTTCGTAACTGGATTTTCCAGCAGCGATATTATCACGCCAGATGACAGAAAGTCGGATAGTCCCAAGGCTAGCATCTTCACGCTGTACCTCGACTTTAGCAATACCATTTTCACCCGCCAACCACTTAGCAGCTTCATAATAGTTAATGAAGTTAAGCTGGTTCTTAATTTGGCGCTTCTCCCGCTCGGTCAAGGGATGGTCAGCAAGTAGGGCAACGTTATTTTGCGCTAACTTTTCAAAAAAGTTGTCCCATAATTGACCTTCATTTTTTAAGTCTGGGCGATAGGTCCACTGGCTCTCACCAGAGGTTAATTGCTCGATTAATTGACGTTCTATCTCAAGTTCTGGAGTAACTGCTGGCATGACTTATCCTTTCAACATTGTCGTAATCCCTTACATTATAGCATTTTCACGGGTTCTTTCATAGTTTTGGGAAAATTCGAACAAAAAAACACAGCTTGGTGCCATGTTTTTATCTTCTATTTATTCCCCCCTATGAATGGTAAACCCTGTGGCTTGTTGGTTAGCCATAATGGTCATGTCTGAAACCTGGACGCGTCGTGGTTGCTTGGTGACATAGAGGACAGCATCCGCAATATCTTGGGCTTGGAGGGCTTCCAAACCTTGATAGACCTTGGCTGCCTTGTCCTTGTCCCCGTGAAAGCGAACTTGTGAAAAGTCGGTCTCAACGATACCGGGCTGAATGGTTGTCACCTTGATATCTGTGGCAATGGTATCAATACGCAAACCATCGCTGAAAGTTTTCACTGCGGCTTTTGTAGCTGAATACACAGCTGCACCTGCATAGGCATAGATACCCGCCGTAGAGCCCATATTGATGATATGGCCCTCATTGGCAGCTACCATGCTTGGCAAAATCTGACGTGTCACCATCATCAAGCCCTTGACATTGGTGTCGAGCATGGTCAGCAGATCCCACTCCTCATAGTCTTGATAGGCTGTTAGACCTAGTGCCAAGCCTGCATTATTGACTAAAACATGGACTTGCCCCACACTTTTGAGAATGGCTTGGCAAACATCCTTGACCATGTCCATATCGGTAACATCTAGTGCAAAGGTCCAAACTTTTTGATTGGGATAGGTTGCTTGGAGCTCTTCTTTCAAGGCTTGAAGACGCTCCACACGGCGACCTGTTAGGATGAGATTTTCTCCCTCTTTAGCAAAGGCACGCGCCGTTGCTTCGCCAATTCCTGATGTTGCTCCTGTAATAAGTACGTTTTTAGGCATGATATCCTCCACTCCTATAGTCCAGCTGCCCCTAATCGTTATTTGTCAATTCACCCAACTTCTTGATAAAGTCAGGAAGTTCAAGCTTGGGCAGGGTAGATTTTTTATTTCCTGACTTCCAAAATATCCAGAGTAACTGGTTGAAACCGTCTTGCAAGACCTTCTTTTGTTGGTCAGTAAGATTGCCAAATTCTTGCAACAACTGACCTAACTTAGGGAGAGTTTTGATACTAATATCGTCTAGACTCTCAATTCCTGAATCAAGGATGGTATCAAAAACCAAATCGCAAACTTGCTTGAGTTCTTGATTGGGCAAGGTCTCAATCCACTCTTGGAAGGTTTCTTCCAAACGTTGACTCAACTCTGTTGGCTGGTCCTCATAAACAAAATCATTTGCCACTAAATCAACCTCCCAAGTCAAGGCGTTATGTTGAGCAAATCCAATGCCTTCTGCTGCGACTAGCTGGGCGGGCCTATCCCAATAGAGCATAACCCCCACAACAGAATCTTGAGGTCTAATAACTGTCATCCTGGCTTTTAACTCTTGGTAAGAAGGCTTCTCTAAGAGGGACTTCATCAAGCCTGGTGAATCTAGGAGCAAAAGCTCTGCTATTTGCTCACGTAGAGCAGTCGAGCTTTGAACAGCCGAATAGAGGGCAAGATTACCACCCTTGGAATGTCCAGAAACAGCGATATGGCCACTGAGTTTTGGCAAGTGCTCAGACAAAAAGGCAAGAGCTGATCGATGGGCTGGAATTTCCCTACTGTAGGTCAGCTGAAAATCCTCCTTCCAGCCAATGACGCTATCATCTGTCCCACGAAAAACAATCTGCTGGTAGTCCAGTTCAGGCAGGCTAAAAATCATGGCTGCAAACTGCTTTTCGACTTCCTTGTCCAAGACACTACAGTAGTCACTTAGATTAAGTCCAGCGAAACGCTTCGACCTGACCATGGCTTCAGCCAAATCTACCCGTTCCTTAGTCACCATGAAGGTATACTCAGGATTTAGCTCTTTACCCTCGGCATAGTCATGTAAATTGATGGTTTTCTGTAAATCACTTGCTGTGAGGCATTTCTCATAAGTCAGGTAGCCAATTTCATTGATACAAACCTTATCCAAGATATTGAGAGGCTCTTGATCAAAGGTAAGTTCCTTTACCTTTTCAAGATAATCGATTAGATTGGACATAGTAATCTCCTTGAAGTCTTTCTTACTTTGATTTTACTAGAATTTTCAAAAAATTGTTAGTGAAAAATGTGATATGATAAGAGAGATTATTTATTAGGAAAAGGAAGCTTATGACTATTTCACGATTTTACCGTATTTTACTAGCTCTTTGTGGACTGGTAGGAGTCTCTATCCAAATCCATGATGATGGTTGGGGCATGTTGCTCTACTACACCGTTTTATCCAATATCCTCGTCTTTTCTAGTTTGATTTTCTTTATCATCTATGACTTTAAAAAAGGGGATGCGACGACTAACACAAAACTCTTGCGTTTCAAGGGTGGCGTAACCATGGCCATCCTCATCACTGGAGTCATCTATCACATCCTCTTGGCTCCTATTACAGAACCTGAGAAATTCTGGACCCTCCGCAATTTCTTGGTTCACTATATTGTCCCTTGGGGATTGGTGCTTGATACCCTCATTTTCGATGCTAAGAAAGCCTACCGTCTCCGTGAGCCAATTTACTGGTCAGTGGTCCCTCTGTCTTACTTTGCCTTCGCCCTTCTAAATGGCTTGGCTCTAAAACTCCCAATCCCAGGTGCCAAAGATAGCCCCTTCGCCTACTTCTTTATCAATGTCAATAAATTTGGTTGGAACAAGGTCTTGGTAAATGTCCTAGTCATCAGTGCCGGGTATATCGCTGTCGGCTATCTCTTGTACCTCTTGAAAAAATTTATCGGTCGTAAACCAGCATAAAACACAAACTGAGCTCCCAAACGGAACTCAGTTTTTTCTATTGCAATAAACCCAATTTCTCAAAAGCCTTGTAGAGGCCATCAGCTTCGACATCGTCTGTGATTAGGTCTGCCATAGCTAAGATTTCCGGCCCACCATTTCCCATGGCAACCCCGACCTCACAGTATTCCAACATAGGGATATCAATCTTGGCATCGCCAAAAGCAATGGTCTCCGAACGCTCAGCCCCCAAATGCTCCAAAAGGACATCGATGGCATGGGCCTTGTTAATATCCTTAACACCTAGATCACCAAACAAGGCTGTTTCACCTCGACCTCCCCAAGTATGGGCTTCAAGCTGTGGAAAAGCTTCTTTTGAATCTAGATGGTCCTGATAGGATTCTAAAACGAAACTGACCTTGTTTAGGTCATCACGGTAGAGTTCCCCACCATACTGAAGACCATGAAGAAAATCTTCTGGTTCCTTACCAGCGACAGACTCTTCTGACTGCCCCTTTTGAATAGCGTAAGTCTTAAGTGTCTCACGTGCCCGCTCCCGAAAATCAGGACTGGCAAAGAGACCATTATTGCTCTCAAGATAAAAAGCTAGATGACGTTGGGTCAACCAATCCACAATCTTAGCCGCATCTTCCTTAGAAATCAGCTGATGCATGAGGACTTGACCATGATGCTCTACATAAGAGCCATTACCACCAATCATCCCATCCAAGCCAATTTCCCATAATTCTGGTTGCATTTCTGCCTTACTACGACCAGTACAAACATAGACCAGATGGCCCTTTTCACGGACCTGACGAATAGCCTTGATTGCTGACTCTGGAATGCGGTTATGATAATCCACCAAGGTCCCATCAACATCTAGAAAAATAAGTTTTGACATGTTTTCACCTCGAGTCTTCTTTTACTTTATTATACCCTGATAATGCGACAAGAGATACTACTATCCTTGGACAAACTGATACTATCCTACGATAGTATAGTCTCCAATCCAATGCATTGCCATTTTGCATGAAAGAAGCTATGATGAAAGTATGAATGATTTAAAAACACTACTGGATTACCTGCCCTATAAATTAGCAGCCTATGATGCCCAAGGAAACTTTCTCTATGACAATGGTGGCGCTGACGGTAGTTTCTTCCCCCGTGAGTCTGAAAATCTGCCTGATTGGATCATGTCTGAAGTGCTAGCCTCTCCTACCAAAGAAAGAAGTTATCAGATTCCAACAGACAGTTTTGATCAAGTCCTCATCCAGACCTACCAAGCTGCTATCGACAACGAAGGAAAGGTACTAGGATTTTGGGAAACCATTTATGATTTGAAGCAACCTCTCAAGACCTATCTGGATAACTCTGCTCAAGCTCTTGTCGCCTGGTCTGATGCCACTAGTGGCGCTAGTTTCAAGGAGGAAACTGACTTTTAAGCTAAATTTTTTGCTTTAATAAATGAAAAATTCACTTAATTCAAGACTAGCTCAAAACACCCTTATTCATAAAATGTGCCTAAGTCAGCACTACAAAGGCTTTTTGGAAATCAGTCACTTTAATATCTCTCACAGAATTTATAAACACTCTATTTTGCATTTTTGTGCTATTTAAGGTAGAATGGGAGTAATGAGAAAAAGAATAAAACCGATCGTTGTTTACGTGGTTCTAGCTCTTTTAGGATTAGCATTAGTTATTGCAAATATTCACAATACGTCCAAACAGCAGGCGCATCTCCAAAACGTGAAATCTGCTCTTCCTTATGCTACTACACCAAAAACAACAACCAGTAGTACATCTAGCAGTTCCGACGAGGAGCTGATACTCAATCCCATTATCGATCTTTCGGGGTGGCAACTACCTCAGGATATCGATTACGATGTCTTGTCAAATCATATTTCTGGTGCTATTATCCGCGTCTTCGGTGGATCACAGATTAGTAAGGATAGCAATGCCGCTAGTTCGAATGGGGTCGACAAATCTTTTAAAACACATATCAAAGAACTCAAAAAACGTGACGTTCCAGTTGCCGTCTATTCCTACGCTCAAGGTACTTCTGTTAAAGAGATGAAGGAAGAAGCTCGTATTTTCTACAAAAATGCTTCTCCATACAAACCTACTTATTACTGGATCGACGTTGAAGAAGAAACCATGTCCAACATGGAGCAAGGTGTCCAAGCCTTTCTCGCTGAGCTCAAACGTCTAGGAGCTGAAAACGTTGGTCTCTATATTGGTGCTTATTTCATGCTTGAGCAAGAAGTTTCAACTAAAAACTTTGATGCTGTTTGGATTCCAGCCTACGGTACCGATTCTGGTTATTATGAGGCTCTACCAAATACTGAAATCGACTATGACCTTCACCAGTATACGTCACAAGGAAGCCTGCCTGGTTTCGATAATATCCTAGATCTTAACCAAATCAATCCTGAGAAAAACAAACGTAAAACCTTTGAAAAACTCTTTGGTAAGATTAAGCAAAAACCAACTAAAAATAAGAAGACTACTTCGACAAGTTCATCTAGTAGTCAGTAAAAACCAGTGTCTAAGGCACTGGTTTTCTTCTTGTCAAATTGGCTTAGGCGTGCTCGGATGAATGTGTTATAATGGATGGTAGAAATGTATAACTTTAAAAGGAGATATGACAATGGCTAAGAAAGGCAAAGTCAAGAAGACCTTGGTTGACCAAATTCTTGATAAAGCTAATATTGACCATGATAGCTTATCCTTCAATGGTTTAGAAGGGGAGCTTCCAGAAGATGTGGCGCGTGAGAGCATTTATAAAACCCTCGCCCTTAAGGGAGATAAGACAGGACCAGTCATCGGCATCGTCCCTATCACCGAACACCTGTCTGAAAAGAAATTAGCTAAAATTTCAGGGAACAAGAAAGTTCAAATGATTCCACAAAAGGATCTCCAAAAAACAACTGGCTATGTTCACGGAGCTAACAACCCAGTGGGAATTCGCCAAAAGCACAATTTCCCTATTTATATCGATCAATCTGCCCAAGAAGCTGGCTTCCTTATTGTCTCAGCGGGGGAAATTGGGCGGTCTATCCGTATCAATAGTCAAGATCTTGCTGATTTTGTTAATGCTGAATTTGCTGATATTAAGGAGTAATCATGAAACTGTATTTTGTACGTCACGGTAAAACTGAGTGGAACTTGGAAGGCCGACTTCAAGGCGCCAAGGGAGACTCGCCTTTGCTTAAAGAATCTATCGAACAAGTACGAGAGTTAGGTCACTATCTCAGTGACACACATTTTGACTTAATCTTCTCAAGTGACCTACCACGTGCTAAAAAAACCACTGAACTCATCATGGAGTCTCAAAAGCCTAAAGCTAAAGTTACCTACACTAAAGCTCTGCGTGAATGGCAACTTGGTAAACTGGAAGGGCAAAAAATTGCACTCGTTCAGGCCATCTATCCAAAAGAAATGGATGCTTTCCGTCATAACCTAGCCAACTTCCGTGCTAATGACTTCCAAGCTGAGTCTGTCTACCAGACAACCAAACGTGTGGCCGAATTTATTAAAACACTTAAAGATAGTGATGCTAAAAATGTCCTCATCGTAGGTCACGGAGCTAACTTAACGGCTTCTATCCGTACCCTCCTTGGTTTTGAACCTGGTCTTCTTCGTAAGGCAGGCGGTCTTGACAATGCTTCTGTCACTATTCTCGAAACCAATGATTTTGAGCACTTCACTCTTAAATGTTGGAATGATACGTCCTATATGGATGAACAAAACAAGATCAGCTAAATCAGCGACTGACTTCATAAGACAAGCGATCCTTAACAAGGGTCGCTTTTTAGCACTCAAAAAGCTCTTAAATCGATTGCTTTAAGAGCTTCACTTCCATTATTTCCACTTCGGTTCATCTGGCAAACGATTTAATTCGACACCAAAGTCTCGAGCCAAGTCCTCTAGTTCATTTTCAAAATCGTCTAGTTCCTGTGAGACAAAATCATACTGTCCTTCAGACAATAAACGCTTAAAACGAAGACCACGACTCAAAACAAATTCCATTTCTATTTGGACCGTTCTGTGTACATGTTCCCAATAGTTGTTAGCAAACCCTCTTTGCTTTTCTTCAGCATTAAGGTGGTCTACTAATGCATAATAGGAATCCCAAGCAACGCCCTTCATCTGCTCTGCATCTCTAATACCTTCGAAGAGATCGTCACGTTTGGCTTCGAGAGCTTCTACCTCTTTTCTCAAAGCATCACGTTCAGCACTTAGTGCTTCAATATCATGTTTTAAGTTGTTGATTTCTACCATTTTCAAACTCCTTATCTCACGTTCTAGACAATAAAACGGCCATACGAGGCCGCTCTATTATCTTCCATATTTCATACGAAGGATTTTTTCCTGGTTCGCATTCAAACGAAGAAGGATAACCACTTTATCAATACTCATATTGCTCTCAAGAAGACGTTCAGCCGCCATCATAAGACCATTATTGATACCTAGTTGAAGGACTGGATTTTCATTATCATTGATATCAAAGATATATTTGTTATTTGGAAGATCGAAAAGGACTTTTACCGCTCCAAAGAGTTGCTCAAAATTGTCGATTTCCAAGTCGAAGACTGGCTTAGTACCTGGTTTGAGGCTACGTCCACGGTGGTTAAACCACATAGAATGCCAGCCACCATTGAAGGCACCCATGACATCATTGTCATAAGAATCTCCAACATAGAGCGTCGTCGATGGATTCATGTCAAATTGTTCAGCTGCGAGATTGAAGATTTCCTTCTCAGGCTTTTGGAAACCTGTCGCCTGACTGACGATGACACGCTTAGGATCAACGTAATCATAAAGTCCCAACTTCTTAACCTTTTTAAGTTGGTGTTCTGTTGGTCCATTGGTAATAATCCCCATAGGCACATTTTTTTCCTTGAGGAAATCAAGGGTCATGCGCATCTCATCAAGCATGGTGATGTTTTCCAACTCATGCTCGTAAACCTCTTGGAAATGGTTGCCCGTTTCTTCATCAATTTCACGGTAGCCAAACTCCAAAAGGGTCTCTTTACAGCGCCAAAAACGGAAATACTCGGTTGTCCACTCACCTGCCATTACACGTGGAAAACCAACATCAGAATAGTGGCGGAAACGAATGTAGGCTTGATTCATGTGACTCATATCAAAGTCAGGGAAACATTTTTCCATGGCAATACGATAAGGTGCCTGTTGGTCATAAATAGTATCGTCAACGTCAAAAACAATAGAGGTAATCATCTGTCCGTTCTTTCTTATATCATTCTCTTGTCAGAGACTTAGGTAAATTAAGGGGTCTAACAACTAAACTGAAACATCAGACACTCCTAGTGAAATACTAAGTCTTGCAAAAGTAAGCTTTAAGTCAACTGTCTTGTGGCAATCTTACTCGTCTGTTTTTTATCTGAATGCAATTGCCCAAACAGTCTTATTATACCGTTTTTGCCCTTTCTTTTCAATTTTTGACCCCACTTAAGAAAAGATTATTTGTGTTTTGAAGATAGAAAAGGGTTTGGAACATTTTGTCCCAAACCTAATGAATCTTGTCATATTCAGACACTTATTTAATTTCTTTGAAGGTCATTTTTTGTTTGACTTCACCCTGACCACCCTTGGCAATCTGGTAATAGAAATCTTTTGATGTGAAGTGGTCACCATAAGCAAAGACCTTGTTGTACTGCCATTGTGACAGTTGATCATCCTCTTTTTTACCAAGAGTCAATGTTGTCTTTGTCACACTGTATTCCCACTTAGCTGTTTGGTCATTATAGGCCTTGTCAAAGTCAGTCTGACTCTTAGCAGCATTAACCACTGTCGTACGATCTTGACTCACAAGTGCCTTGTTCCCACCTTCTTGGAAGGCTACATACATGACACGATTATTGACCTCACCGTTTAGAGTACTTGAGTATTGGTAAACCTTACCAGGTACAACACTATCCAAATGGTGTGTTCCCCAGTAATAGAAAGCACCAAATCCAGCTCCCGTAACCAAGAGACAAGCAAGAACAACACTAATAATGATATTTCTCTTTGACATGTCTTGCCCCTCTCTATTCGTCACCAGTTAGGTCAGAGAAAGTTGCCTCTGAGTCTGTTTCAGTGTGGCTTGAAGAACTTGATGATGAACGTTCAACACTTGATGAACTTGAACTCATGCGTGTTTCTGTTTGAGAATCATCACTTGATGAAGCCTTAGATTCTGAAGATTTCTCAGTGCTTGATGATGAACTTTCTTTTTCCTTGTAAACATCAACGTTGAAAGCCCACTTATCACCCTTATAACTTACCTGAATTTGAGCATATTTTGCCTTAATAAGATCTGACAGCTTACCTCCGTTGCTAAGGGTGTCGTAAATCTTTTCAGCGAGAGCTTTCGCATTAGCTTCCGTTTTGGCACCATCTTTAGGTCCATCAACAATATCTTTAGCTTTTGGCGTTTCACCTTCAAGGTAAAGGGCTTTGCTTTCAGTGTCCTTCTTAGCTGTAGCATTTGCACCATTCTTATCACCTTCATGTGAGAAGAATGTCCATGCAGGACTACCTGAGCGTTTTTGTTGATATACTTGTTCGAATTCACTTTGAACCTTATCTTGGAAAGCATCATCAGTCAATTCTTTTTCCTTAGAACTTTCTGTACTTGCTTTGCTTTCACTACTGCTTGCTGTTGAGCTTGATGCAGAAGATGATGATCCACTTGTTGAGCTTGATGAAGCATCTTTAGATTCTGATGATGTTGAAGATGATTCCTTGCCATCTTTAGAATCTTTAGTATCTTTGTCTTTATCGTTGTTATTGTTAGTCGTGTTGTTTGAGAATGAAACGCTATTGTCAGAATTATCTGGAGCGTAAATCACTGTATTCTTAGAATGGTCATCAGAGACAAATGTGCTGTTATTGATAATCACTCGGTTGTTATCACCGTAGTAGTTGTTGATAACAATCTTAGAATGTGCACAACGGTAACCGTTACCAGTCACATGGTAACCTGCTGGGACATCACCATCACGTTTCAAGATGAGGACATCACCTGCGAAGATAAGATCAATATTCTGAATATTGTTATCGTAGGCTAATTTTTCAATAGAAATTCCAGTTGCTTGAGAGATTCCCCACAAGGTATCTCCCCATTGAATCACGTATTGTTGGCCATCTAACTGCTGTGGATTGATGTTCTGAGTTGTCAAATTATTTGTAATTTGTTCAGGTGTGCTGGCAATCCAGTTTGTAATATCAGCAGCGTGAGCACTTGTTTGATTTTGATAAAAGCTATCTGCTAACACAGATACCGTAGGCATCCCAATGGGTGCTAGTAAAGCGCCAAGCATCACGGCTTTACTAACATAATTTTTCTTTTTCATCGCATTTCCTCCTTATATCATACGAAACTTACTTTGCTATTGTACACCCTTTTTATTATATTTGTCAATAAATTCTATAACTTTCTAATCAAAGGTTAATGCTAGTTAGCGATTTGTCCTAAAAATAGACAAATCCTAGCTTTATTTATCTGACATTTAATCATTTGTCCTATCTTTAGAAGATGATTTATGATACAATAATTACGACTATTTTATGGAGGACTAACATGTCAAATCAACACATGGAAGAATTGAACGATCAACAGATTGTCCGTCGTGAAAAAATGACGGCCTTGGCTGAACAAGGAATCGATCCTTTTGGTAAGCGATTCGAACGCACAGCTACATCTGGTCAATTAAAAGAAAAATACGCTGACAAAACAAAAGAAGAATTGCACGAAATCAACGAAACTGCTACTATCGCAGGTCGTTTGATGACTAAACGTGGTAAAGGTAAAGTTGGCTTCGCCCACATCCAAGACCGCGATGGTCAAATCCAAATCTACGTGCGTAAAGATGCTGTCGGTGAAGAAAACTACGAAATCTTCAAGAAAGCTGACCTTGGTGACTTCCTCGGTATCGAAGGTGAAGTTATGCGTACAGATATGGGAGAACTTTCTATTAAAGCTACTCATATCACACACTTGTCTAAAGCCCTTCGTCCATTGCCTGAGAAATTCCACGGACTTTCAGACGTTGAAACAATCTACCGTAAACGTTACCTCGATTTGATTTCTAACCGTGAAAGCTTTGACCGCTTTGTCACACGTTCAAAAATCATTTCTGAAATCCGTCGCTACCTCGATGCTCAAGGTTTCCTTGAAGTAGAAACACCTGTCCTTCACAATGAAGCTGGTGGTGCTGCTGCTAAACCTTTCATCACTCACCACAATGCACAAAACATCGACATGGTGCTTCGTATTGCGACTGAGCTCCACCTCAAACGCCTCATCGTTGGTGGTATGGAACGCGTTTACGAAATCGGACGTATCTTCCGTAACGAAGGTATGGATGCCACTCACAACCCTGAGTTCACATCTATCGAAGTTTACCAAGCTTACGCTGACTTCCACGATATCATGAACTTGACTGAAGGCATCATCCAACACGCTGCTAAAGCTGTTAAAGGTGACGGACCTATCAACTATCAAGGAACTGAAATCAAGATCAACGAACCATTCAAACGCATCCACATGGTTGACGCTATCAAGGAAATCACTGGCGTTGACTTCTGGCAAGACATGACTTTGGATGAAGCCAAAGCAATCGCTGCTGAAAAGAATGTTCCAGTTGAAAAACACTACACTGAAGTTGGTCACATCATCAACGCCTTCTTCGAAGAATTCGTTGAAGAAACATTGATTCAACCAACATTCGTTTACGGTCACCCAGTTGCTGTGTCTCCATTGGCTAAGAAAAACCCAGAAGACCCACGCTTCACTGACCGTTTCGAACTCTTCATCATGACTAAAGAGTACGGAAATGCCTTCACCGAATTGAACGACCCAATCGATCAATTGTCACGTTTCGAAGCACAAGCTGCTGCTAAAGAACTCGGTGATGACGAAGCAACAGGTATCGACTACGACTACGTTGAAGCCCTTGAATACGGTATGCCGCCAACAGGTGGACTCGGAATCGGTATCGACCGTCTCTGCATGCTCCTCACTGACACAACAACCATCCGTGATGTCTTGTTGTTCCCAACGATGAAATAATAATCATATCCCATTATTTGAATAATGGGATATTTTTATATGAGGTATAAACGTGTTTAAAAAATTGAAGTCCCTTTTTAAGAAAAAATCAACTGTAGTTGAACAGCCTGAGACAAAGAGAGAAGAAAGTCAATTAGACTTTCCCATAGACCGCACAGATTATTTTTTCGATCATGCACTTGTATTCTATTGTGAAGAAAATAATATCCCGTCAGAAAAACTAAGCAAATCAGATATGCTAGAGATTAGCAAAAGAGCTGCCTTTCATCTCAGTGTCTTCGTAGCTTGGCTAGCAAAACATGATTTTCTGAATTCCCAAAGCGATGGATTTAACCTTGAAGATGCACAAAAACTCAAAAACGAAACGATTACGGGTACAGACTATCTCTTTAAACATCTTGATGAAAAACTCTATTCATCTGATATTAGTGACACACTCCTCCCCTTCATCTCTGATTTTTATGAAGATTATATGGATTTTTGTTATACAGTCTTGGTTGATGATGTTGCTAGAACTGAATTTGACTGGAAAATCTATCACTTGGTTGAAGATGATATCGACGAGATGTTCAGTCAATATAAAACTCACATCAATTAATATGAAAAACGCTTCTCTCATCTCGAGAGAAGCATTTTCTTATTTCCAAAATTTTGCTTTTGAAGCTGTGACCCAAGCTGATAGACAAGCTAAAGCTACTACTGCATAGGTAGCGTATTGTTTCGCAGGATAAAGCCAGGCTTTGTTTTCTTCATGCCAGCGAGACTTCCAGAGGCCGATGTAATCGCCCGTCATTCCAGGATTTTTAAGGCGCTCCATGTAGTTGGCAGGTAGGTTATCTGGCTGATTCATCTGCACGTTAACGATAAAGATAACCAAAGCAAGCGCAATGACAACTAGGAGTGCCAGGGTAATCTTTTTCTTAGCTGTTAGTTGAAATGTCTTCAATTATTTTTCTCCCTCATCTATGAAATCATCTACTCTTATAGTTTAATATAAAAAGTCAATTCTGAAAAGGCGTCTATGACACCAATGTCAGATAAGTCAATACCTTTCAAAACCTTGCACATCTTCCTCATAGTGTTATAATAAAATTGTCGGTCTGTCTAGAAATAATGCAACTTTTAGGCAGAATGACTTAGAAAGAGGTGTTTATGACATCTTCAAAAAAGGTTTCCCTTTCTGAGGTAAACCAATCAATAGATACACCAAATAATAATCGTTTTTGGCAAAATCTTAAGGCTTTCTTGGGACCTGGGGCTCTCGTGGCCGTGGGTTACATGGATCCAGGAAACTGGATTACCAGTGTCGTCGGTGGGGCGACCTACAAGTATAGTCTTCTTTTTGTCATCTTAATTTCATCTTTAATCGCTATGCAGTTGCAACAAATGGCTGGAAAGTTAGGAATTGTGACTCAAATGGACCTGGCTCAAGCGACTGCCTACCACTCGCCTAAATGGTTGCGATACACGCTTTGGGTGATTCTGGAGCTTGCCTTAATGGCGACAGATTTGGCTGAGGTGCTTGGTTCTGCCATCGCACTTAACCTGCTCTTTGGTATTCCAATTATGGTTGCCATTCTGGTGACAGTCCTAGATGTCTTCCTACTCCTACTCATCATGAAGCTGGGATTCAAGAAAATCGAGGCTATTGTTTCAACCTTAATTTTGACCATCTTGGTTATCTTTGTCTACTTGGTAGCCTTGTCTGAGCCTAGTATTACGGGAATCCTCGAGGGTTACCTCCCTACGCCAGCGCTCTTTGAGCCACATGCTGCTGGGCACACCAACCAGTTGACTTTGGCACTTGGGATTGTGGGTGCAACCGTTATGCCACATAACCTCTACTTGCACTCATCCTTGTCACAGACTCGTAAGGTTGACTATTCAGATGGTAAAGACGTAACCAAGGCTGTCCGTTTCATGACCTGGGACTCCAACATTCAGTTGACCTTGGCCTTTGTGGTTAACTCCCTCCTCTTGATTTTGGGAGCAGCTCTCTTCTTTGGTCACGCTTCTGATATTTCAGCCTTCTCACAAATGTACAATGCCCTTCAGGACTCTAAGATTGCTGGTGCGGTTGCTAGTTCAACACTTTCAACTCTCTTTGCCTTGGCACTCTTGGCTAGTGGTCAAAACTCTACCATTACTGGTACCCTAACTGGTCAAATTGTCATGGAAGGCTTCCTCCACATGAGGTTACCACAGTGGGTAATTCGTTTGTTCACACGTCTCTTCGCCTTGCTACCTGTTATCATTGTAGCCATTCTCTACGGCGATCAAGAAAAGACACTGGATCAACTCTTGGTTTATTCACAAGTATTCCTTTCAATTGCCTTGCCATTCTCTATTTTCCCTTTGATTTACTATACTTCTAAGAAATCACTCATGGGAAAACACGTCAATGCCAAGTGGAATACCTTCCTTGGTTATGCTATTGCTGTTGTTCTAACCATTCTTAATCTCAAACTTATCTTTGATACGTTTTAAACAAAAAAATAAGGCCAGCGCCATGCTGACCTTGTTTTAGTTTTTGAAGGCGTCAACGAGAACTTGGAATTCTTCGTTGCTGAGGGTAATCCCCTTGCCCATCTTGGTATGGTCTGGACTCCATGTACGGATGTCATATTTAGCCGGTGCGCCATTAAAGCTCACACGATTGAGTTCCTTAGTCCAACCCTTGTCATTCTCAGACAAAACCAAGAGTTTTTCTTCAATTTCAAATGAAAATTCTGCCATTTGCTTACCTCCACTAGCTTTATTCGTTTTTTTCTGTGAAAATTGTCTGTTTTAGAATGAAGTTATCCACAAAAATTCACCTTTCATGCTATAATTATTTTATCAAGAAACGAGGGAAATGACCATGATAAACTTTTTAGAAGCCGTAAAGCATCAGCTTCATCAGTTTGTGGAAATAGGTCACAGCAAACCTGTCCACCTAATGCAGAATCAACTTATTAACGATATCTATCATGCTATTGATCATAATCAAATGGTCATGCTGACATCCAATCAGAAGACCTATAAGGGCTACATCAACCGTTATGACAGGGAGCGACAAGCCATCTTTATCGAGCAAGATAAGATCATCAGCATGATTGAACTTAAAGAAATCAAACGTCTAAAAATCATATCACAACGAGGTTAAGTTTATCAGTTAACCTCGTTTTATTATTAGGTTGACTATTTTAAAACCACTTGCTATAATAAGTTAACTATTTATTTACGAAAGGTTAACTAAAAATGACACAAAATCGTACACTGTCACTCATACTTCCCGCCTTCGGTGCTGCCATCATTGCTTCCCTAGCTCAAATCATCATTCCAATTGGAGCAGTTCCCATTACTCTGCAAACTTTTGCTGTCGGACTTGTTGCTACCATCCTTAAACCAAGAGAGGCGACACTTGCTGCTACCCTCTACCTGATTCTAGGTGCCATTGGTCTTCCAGTTTTTGCAGGTGGAGGCGGTGGGCTCCAAGCCTTCTTTGGTCCTTCAGCTGGCTATCTGCTTGCCTACCCATTTTTTGCACTTGTCACATCTGCACTCGCTCATGCTGAGACTCCTATTTGGAAAATCTTTGTGGCTTTTGTTTTGGGTGATGCACTTGTCTTTATCGGTGGTATCCTCAGCCTGCACTTTCTCGGAAAGATGGGCTGGTCTGCAGCTGTGGCTGTTGGTTTGACACCTTTTATCATTCCTGATCTCTTAAAAGGTCTCATCGTCGCTTTGGTGACTAAGCCAGTCTTAAAAGCTCTTAAAAATCATAGCTACTTTAACTAAAAAAGATTGAAGACTTTGTTCGTGTGAACAGAATCTTCAATCTTTTTATTTGTCAAAATAAATATCATAGTGCTTTGAACAAGCAGGATTGAAAGCTCTGTGACAATTGGGACAAGCTTCTACATCTTGATACTCCTCAATTGTCATCTCATGCCTACAAACGCCACAGATAAGGACCTTGTCCTGCTTCAATTGACAAGGATAAGCTCGAAAGCTATGTTTCTCTAAGCAATCATGACACTGATAACAGGCATAATACTTCTGGCACTCGAAGCATTTTAGGGCAACTATATCTAGTGGGGAATGGTAGTGTTGACACCTACTCTGATCATCTACCAGGAGCCCATTGATTTGACTTGTCATTAGGCACGAACAGTTTTGCTTGAACCGTCTTTTTGGTAGAGGTTAATCAAACCTTCTTTAGTTGAACGAATCATGTCACCAGGTTTAACTTCTTGTGGCACGGTAATTGTAAGAAGTTCCATTGGGTTTGGTGCACGGTCAATCTTGTTACCATTGGCATCGTGAAGGTCTTTGATATCACACTCGAAATGACGGAAGCCTGGTCCGTAGAATTCAACGTGGTCACCTTCGAGGATAACGTTACGTTGACGGATAGTAGCTGTCATAGTTGCTGGATCAAAGTCTACGACTTCACCAACGAATTTGTATTGTGGAATCTTACGACGAGCTCCAAAGAGTTGTTCGTTTTCTGTTGGTGTCTTGTAGTAGAAACCTGTTGCCAATTCACGCTGGGCAACTTTCCAGAGTTCGTTAATCAAATCATCTTTGATGGCATAAAAGGCTTCTGCACTTTCCATGTAAGCGTCACAAGCAGCCTTGTAACAGTTGGCAACTGTTGATACGTAGTGGACAGATTTCATACGACCTTCGATTTTAAGGCTGTCAACACCATTGTCGATAAGGTCTGGGATATTTTCAATCATACACATGTCAACGGCTGACATTGAGTATTCTTCAGGAACTTCACCGTGGATACTCTTTCGCTCTTGACCGAATGGCATGTCGTAAAGATCATATTTCCAACGACAAGACTGTGAACAACCACCACGGTTGGCATCACGGTCTGACATGTGGTTAGAAAGGGTACAGCGACCTGAGTATGAGATACACATAGCGCCATGGACAAAGGCCTCAATTTCAAGATCCGTACGCTTACGGATTTCAGCCAACTCTTCCATGGTAACCTCACGTGCCAAAACGACACGGGTCAAACCATACTCCTTCCAAAAATGGAAGGTTTCAACGTTTGTCGCAGATGCTTGTGTAGACAAGTGGATGTTAAGTCCTGGTGCGTAGGTTGAACAGATTTCAATCAAGGCTGGGTCAGATACGATAACAGCATCGAGTCCCATGTCACGCAATTCACGGAACCACTCACCAGCACCTTTTTCATTTCCTTCATGGGTAACCATGTTTGAAGCAACGTGCACATCAACACCACGAGCGTGAGCATATTCGATACCTTCTCGAAGCTCATCCATGGTGAAGTTTCCGGCACGGCTACGCAAACCATAGGCTTGTCCACCAACGAAAACAGCATCTGCGCCGTAATTTACAGCGACTTTCAATTTTTCCAAAGTCCCAGCAGGTACCAGAACCTCTGGGCGTTTTTTAGTTGTAGTCATAATTTCTCCAATTTGCAAGATTGTCGATTTTAGTTTTTAGAAGACTCCTTCGTTCCCTGAAAATGGAAAACTCACAAACGAAGGAGGAAGTTTTTTTATTTTACACGGTCAGGTTCATAGTCGTAGAAACCTGTGTCCAAACCACGGTTGGCTGGGTGTAATTTATGAATAGCCTCATCAAAGAGAAAGGCTTGGTCTTGTGAAAATTCGCCAGCCTCGATGAGGTCACGAGCCTTCACAAAGTACTCAGTGATTTTTACAAAGTTTTCACCTGGGCAATAAACACCGTCTAACTTCCAGTGATCAAAACCATGTTCAACGAGTTCTGAAAGTTTAGTCATCATATCCAAGTCATTGTTGGCAAAGATATGTGTTCCATGCAAGTCTTCATAAACTGAGTAGTGAGAATCTGGATCTCCTGGCTCAGAAAGGAAGAGGTCACGTTCTTTGGTAACAGCTTCATCCGTTTTGATAAAGTTGTAGTAGTTTTGAAGAAGCGGACGTTTTGAGTGGTGAATGATACTTGCACCATAAACCAAAACCTCAGCTGGAATTTGAAGATTTTCAGCCATGACGAAAAGTTCCGCAGATGGAATTTCACGAGCCAAAACAGCTTCAGAAGCTCCAGCTTGTTTGCCCCAGAAATTAATCTGACGGCTAGAGGTTACCATGGTTGAAGCATCATAAATCATTTTGAAGGGGCGTTTGTCACGGTTACAAATGTAGAAAACTCCTGCATCACCAACCGTGATATAATCTGCCTTGATTTCTTCAAGAAAATCAAGGTAGTCTGGAAGAGCATCCATCATACCTTGGTGCATGAGGGCGTTAACGGCAACAGTCAATTCCTTGCCAGACTCATGTACCAGCTCTGCAATCTTTCGCATCTCTGCGAATGAAAAAGGCTTAGGCAAACGAAGGCCAAAAGCTTTTTCGCCGATGTAAATACGATCTACGCCAAGTTCTAGGAGCTCACGTGCCTGCTCGTAGCTCTCAGCAGTCGCTGTAATCACTATTTTTTCCATAACTCACATTATAGCACAAATGATTTGATTTTTTTAGAATTTTTAGACTCAAAACTCTGTATCTAAATATTTTTAATTAGTTTTTGAATACTATGATTTTTACAAAAATCAAAAAAAACTTTGCAATATAAAATTTTTGTGGTATTATTAATGAGATTCTAAATAGTGAAATACTGACTAAGTATTTTAACCTACACGAAAAAGTGATTTAGATATTTTATATAGAAAGGAGGCAGACATGGCTGACAACTTACACCGTCAATTTGATCACATCGAAGATTTCGAGACTGAGCGTCCTCAAACGACGAATTATCAAGATTATCAAGGTTTAAATAGTAATAGTATTAAGCTACAAGATATGATTTTCTTTGGACGTATCTCAAGCTTCTGTGTTTCAACAGTCCTAGTTGCCTTCCTTTTCTTGGTAGCACAGGTGGCTACCTTCTGGGCCTTCTTCTGGGCAATTACCATCAGCGTCATTGGTCAGATAGGCATTTATGTCCTAATCGAATATTATAAAGCACAAAAACGTTGACTGTTTGGTCAACGTTTTTGCGTACTAAAAAAAGCCTCATGGGCTTTCTTTTTTTATTTTGCTTCTGCTGCTTCTTCAGAGATATCTTTGATATCAATGACGATATCATCAACGATAGCTTTGGTTTCTGCTTCAACATCTGCTTGCTCAGGAGTTACTTGTGCTGTTTTCTCTTTGATAAGTTCAAAGCTCTCTTTGGCAAAGTCAGCAACTTGAGCTGTTTTTTCTTGAACTGCTTTTGTCAAATCATCTGCAGTGATGTCGCCATTTTCAAATTTTGTTTTATAGTCTTGGAAAGTATCGACTGCCAAATCTTTGTAGTCGCTAGCTTTTTCCACCACTTGATTTTGATAAGCTTTTGGATCTTCTTTGAATGAAGCGATTTCTTCATCAATACGTGCTTTAACAGCTTTACCTTTTTCAGTTGTAAAGAAGTAAGCTGCTGCAGCTCCAGAAGCTACACCAATGATTAGGGTGTTTAAAAATTTACTCATGAAAAGACCTCCTTATTTTTTCTTGTCTTTTTTACCAAATAGTTTTGAAGCAACCTTACCGATAGCAAAGGCTGAACCTGCTTTACCGACACTTGCTCCTGCTGCACTTGCTTTCGCACCGAGATAACGAGCTTCAGTATTCAAGTCAGAGACACTTTCTGAAAGCTCAGCTACTGCTACGAAGAGAGGATCGATTGTTTGAACTTTTTCATTAACATCTTCAACCAAGACGTTTGCCTTAGCCAAGATTTCATTTGTTTGATGAAGGGTTACATTGATATCTGTACGAAGCACAGCAACTGTTTCTTCAACTTCTTTAACCACATGACGGGTACGAAGTAGAGTAGGGATTAATGCAATGAGAAACGCAGCAAGTGCGATTGCGATAATAAGAAATGCAATTTCTGCCATAGTTTAGGACTCCTTTGACCTTTTTAAAAGGTCGCTACAAGAAAACTGAAGTAGAATCTCCAGTTTCCAGTGACCTTTGTTATGATAATTTTCATTATATTATAACAAAGTCTGAGCTATATGACTAGTTTTTCATTTTATAATCTGCCTCTGGGCGTTGCTTTCGCAAATAGAGCAAGGTTGCACCCAAGATGATAATAGCGATGCTAACCCATTGAGAAACACGCAAGCCAACAAACATGAGGCTATCCGTACGCATGCCTTCAATGACAAAACGTCCAAGACCATACCAGATAAGGTAAAATGAGGTCACATCTCCTTGACGCAGTTTCTTATTAAAGCGTCTTAGTCCTAGGATAATGATAAATCCGACCAAGTTCCAGAGACTTTCGTAAAGAAAGGTCGGTACACGATAACTACCATCAATGTACATCTGCTGGCGAATAAATTCTGGGACATAATTCAGATGACTAACTGCTTTTCCGTAGGCCTCCTGGTTAATAAAGTTTCCCCAGCGACCGATACTCTGAGCAATCATAACGCCAGGTGCCGCGATATCTAGAAAATCCAAGACAGCAATGGCATGACGTTTAGCAAACCAATAGAGGACAGCTGCTCCAGCAATCAAGCCACCATAGATGGCAATTCCACCATTCCAAATTGCAAAAATTTCAGAAGGATTTTGACTGTAGTAGGACCACTGGAAGATCACATAGTAGAGCCTAGCACCAACAATGGCTATCGGAAAGGCAAGAAGAATAAAATCTAAGATGTTTTCAGGGTCAATTCCCTTTTCAGGAGCCCAACGCTGAGCCAGATAAACGGCAAGTAAGAGACCAGATACGATACAGATGGCATACCAATGAATACTAATGGGGCCAAGCCTTAGAGCAATAGGATCAATAGTAGCAAACATTAGTCTTCACCATTCTTACTAATGAGGTTGGTCAAACGTTCTTCAAAGGTTTTGGTTGCATCAAATCCCATTTGCTTAGCACGGTAGTTCATGGCTGCAGCTTCGATAACGACTGATACGTTACGGCCTGTCTTAACAGGAATGCGGACACGTGGAATCTTAACGCCTTGCAATTCGATTTCTTCATTCCCATTTCCAAGACGATCAAAGACCTTACCGTCTTCAAAATTTTCAAGATAGATGGCCAACTGAACTTGAGAAGAATTACGGACAGCACTAGCTCCGTAGAGACTCATGACATCAATGATACCAACCCCACGAATCTCAAGAAGATGGCGGAGGATTTCCGCAGGCTCACCCCAGAGAGTTTCCTCATCCTTAGCATAGACATCCACACGGTCGTCAGCGACAAGGCGGTGACCACGTTTCACCAACTCAAGCCCTGTTTCACTCTTACCGATACCAGAATCGCCCTGAATGAGAACACCCATGCCGTAGATATCAACCAAAACACCATGAACACTGGTACGTTCTGCCAACTGTGCATTGAGGTACCAAGACATATCACCTGAAAGAGATGATGTGCCGTTACGGCCTTGAAGAACCACAACGCCATTTTCTTTAGCTGCTCGATACAGCTCCTCAGGGATATCAAGCCCACGCGCTACGATAACAGCTGGGGTTTCTTCTTTGAACATGTTTTTGAAAACAGAGTAACGGTTGTGATCAGTCAAGGTTTTAAGGTAAGACCACTCCTTCATCCCAACCAATTGAATACGCTCCGGTGAATAATAGTCAAAATAACCTGTCATTTCTAAACCAGGACGAGAGATATCAGCAGTTGTTATCGGTTTTGCCAAAAGCTCCTTATTCCCATAGACAACCTTGAGTTTAAGCCTGTCAACCAACATTTTAACGGTTACTGTCATGTTATTTCCTCCGATTATTTACTAGTTTCATTGTATCATAAAAAGGTTTTCAATGCGGCTCTCAAAGCAAAAAAGACCTATGACTAGCACTAAGGCCAATCATAGGTTAATGTCTATTAACAATTACTTACCAATTCCACTCATCTTCAACAGGTTCAGCGTTTTTACGTTTGCGTCCATCCTTGAGTTTGATTTCGGGATAAATATCTTCTTTGTAAGGAAGGAGAAAGGCTAAAACCAAGTATAGAAAGATTCCAAACTGCGTTGAAACCATGAGAATGATAGCCAAAATACGAGCTAGAGCTAGGTCCCAGCCAAACTTATCTGCCAAACCTGCAACAACACCGGCGACGAGTCTATTTTTTCGTGTCTTATAAAAACGATTTGACATGGTCTTCTTCTCCCATCATTTCTTTGATTTAATTATATGATTTTTTTAAACTAAAAAAATCAGCCCTAGGACTGATTTAGAAAAATGAGCTTGCCTCGACACAAACCGCAGCCAAATTTCCGTGTATTGACACGGCGTTTGCGACGGTAGGTATGACCACAAGATTGGCATTGATAAAGGTAGTAGTTCTCCTCCTGACCTTGTATCTTTGGGGCGTATCTAAGGCCGTCAACCTTGGCTAGTAAATCCTTGAAATCTCTATCCGCATGCTTGTACCCCTTGCCCTGAAAATAAAGGTGATAATGACAGAGTTCGTGGCGGACGATTTTTCGAAAGGTTTCAAGACCATGTTCCTCATAGAGTTTTGGGTTAAAATCTAAATGACCATCCTTGGGAAAGAACCGCCCTCCCGTAGTCCGAAGACGCTTATTCCACAGGGCTTGGTGCTTAAATTCCCAGCCAAAATCTTCTATGGAAACAGTCTTAACATAATCAGTTAGATTCACGTGGATTCACCAAGGAGAGATTGAGTTTTTCATGCTCTAAGTCAACTTTTGATACCCACACGGTAACCAAATCCCCAACAGAAACGACCTGACTTGGGTGGTTAACGAAGCTCTTACTCATCTCTGAGATGTGGATAAGACCATCCTCATGGACACCGATATCCACAAAGGCACCAAAGTCCACAACGTTACGGACCGTTCCTTCAAGTTTTTGTCCTACTGACAAATCTTTGAGTTCAAGAACATCCTGGCGAAGCACAGGTGCTTCAAAATCATCACGGAGGTCACGACCTGGTTTCAAAAGGTCAGCAATGATATCTTTGAGAGTTTCCTGTCCAAGTCCCAATCCTTCCGCTGTTTCTTTAAGATTAAGAGCCTTCAATTTTGCCTTAGCAGAGTCGTCCAAGTCTGTGATAGCCAACTGCTTGAAGAGGGCTTTCACCGCTGGATAGGACTCTGGGTGGACCCCTGTATTATCCAAGATATTCTTAGCGTTTGGAATACGAAGGAAACCTGCAGCTTGTTCGAAGGCCTTGGCACCAAGGCGTGGAACCTTCTTGATTTCAGCACGCGATGCAATCTCACCATTTTCCTCACGGTAGGCGACGATATTTTCAGAGATGGTCTTGTTGAGTCCTGACACGTGTGATAGGAGGGTACTACTTGCCGTATTGACATTAACACCAACCTGGTTAACCACGGTATCGACGACGAAATCAAGATTTTCAGAGAGTTTCTTCTGGCTAACATCGTGCTGGTATTGGCCTACTCCGATTGATTTAGGGTCAATCTTAACCAGCTCGGCCAATGGGTCTTGGAGACGACGGGCAATAGAAATGGCAGAGCGTTTTTCGACTGTCAGGTCTGGGAACTCATGGCGAGCCAACTCAGATGCAGAGTAGACAGAGGCACCACTTTCATTGACAATGACATAAGAAGTTTCTGGGAAATCCTTGAGGACTTCTGCCACAAAAGCTTCACTTTCACGACTGGCTGTTCCATTACCGATCGCAATAATCTCAATGGCATACTTTTTGATGAGGTCAGCCAAGTCTTTTTTAGCCTGTGCGATTTTAGCCTGACTTGCTGGAGCTACTGGATAGATCACTTGCGTTGTAATGAGCTTACCAATTTGGTCAACCACGGCCAACTTAGCCCCTGTACGAAAGGCTGGGTCAAAACCAAGTACCATCTTGCCTTTAAGTGGCGATACTAGAAGGAGGCTTCGAAGATTTTGAGAGAAAAGTTGAATAGCACCATCTTCTGCTGCTTCAGTCAATTCGCTTCGGATACGACGCTCCATAGCTGGAATGATTTTCTTCTTGAGAGATTGATTGATAACTTCCTCGATATAGTCATTTTTTTGTTTGAAACGAGCACTGTAGAAACGGTGCATTTTCTCAAGATTGTGCTTAAAGCTTACCTTGATAACGCCTAGTTTCTCACCACGGTTAAGGGCTAACGTACGGTAACCTTGAAGTTTAGACACCTTGTCCTCAAAATCATAGTAAATCTTGAAAATTTCTTTTTCATCCAGCGATTGATCCTTGAGGGTTGAAGTGATGTCACTGTTGTTCCAGATTTCGTTGTATGTCCAAGAGCGCAAGCTATTGTCCTCAGAAAAGGCCTCAACCAAAATATCCACAGCACCCGTAAGTGCCTTGTCAGCTGTTGGAAAGGCTTCAGATGTCAGCTTTTCAGCTTCAGACTTAAGGTTGGGACTATTTTGCAAGATAAGACGAGCCAAGGGGAAAAGACCTGCTTCACGGGCAACCGTCGCCTTGGTGCGGCGTTTTTCCTTATAGGGAAGGTAGAGTTCTTCCACGTCTGCCAACTTTTCAGCCGCTTCAATGGCTGCCTTAAGTTGATCAGTCAATTTTCCCTGAGCCTCAATCTTGGCCAGAACTGTTTCCTTACGGTCTTGAAGAGTAGTCAAGGACTTGTCCATATCAATGATAGCCTTGATTTGCGTTTCATCCAGATTGCCTGTTTTTTCCTTACGGTAACGGGCAATGAAAGGAATGGTATTGCCTTCTGCGGTCAATTCCAAAACTGTTTCAACTTGTTGTTTTTTTAGGCCCAATTCCTGAGCCAATGTCTCTAGATTACGATTTTCCATAAGTTCTATTATACCACGATAGGAGATTTGCTTGGGTAGAAAACCTTGTAGCTGAAGCGAGAATTTTTAAGCAAGAGGTAGTATAATAGAAAGGTAAACCTATTGTTAGGGGCTATTTCTAACAGAAATGACGCCCTTAGTATCTTTTTGCAACTGAACTCGGGCTATTTCTTTCGGAAAATAGATGCATCTTCCTAGAAGCAGAGCTTCTTCGGCCGATGCCCTAATTTTCTCTTAGAATTGACGCTCTTAGTATCTTATTTTAACTCGGAGGCTTTTTATGGCGGTTATTCAGAAAAAAACAAATGAACTTGAAAGCATGATGGCATCTTTTGCGGCTATCCCTGATTTTGAGAAGGCGGGAACTGATCCTAAGAAGGACAAACGTCTTCAAGAAGACAAGAAGAAATAATAGTTATGGCTATTTTTCATCAACTACCAGATAGCGTTTTGCAGCTTCTGGCAGTTTTTCTATCTATTATTATCGAAGCCCTGCCCTTCGTTTTACTGGGAAGTATCTTGTCTGGCTTTATCGAAGTCTTCGTGACCCCTGAAAAGGTCCAAAACTTCCTGCCGAAAAACAAGGTCCTGGCTATTCTCTTTGGAACTCTAATTGGTTTTATTTTCCCTTCTTGTGAGTGTGGGATTGTTCCCATTATCACGCGCTTTTTAGAGAAAAAAGTGCCTAGCTACACGGCTATTCCTTTCATGGCAACAGCTCCTATCATTAATCCAGTCGTTCTTTTTGCGACCTATACGGCCTTTGGGAACTCTTGGTACTACGTGATTTTACGTTTTCTCGGAGCTTTCTTGATTGCCATGATTTTGGGAATCTTGCTTGGCTTTGTGGTGGATGACCAGATTCTTAAGGACAATCGTAAGGTCAGTCATGTGCACGACTATAGTGGTTTGTCAGCTGGTAAGAAAATTTTTCAGGCCTTGATTCATGCGGTAGATGAATTTTTCGACACTGGGCGTTACCTGATTTTCGGGAGCCTGGTGGCCGCAAGTATGCAGACCTACCTACCGACCCGTATTCTTACGACAATCGGGCACAATTCGGTGACAGCCATCCTCATCATGATGCTTTTGGCCTTTATCCTCTCGCTTTGTTCAGAGGCGGATGCCTTTATCGGGGCTTCCTTGCTCTCTAGTTTTGGAGTGGCACCAACGGTGGCCTTTCTCATCATCGGTCCTATGGTTGATATCAAGAACCTAATCATGATGAAACACCAGTTTAAGACACGCTTTGTTGGTCTCTTCGTAGGAACCGCAAGTCTGGTGACAATCATTTACTGTCTGGTATTGGGGGTGATTTAATGTTACGTTTTCTCATCTTATCTGGGTATTTTGAGCTGGTCATGTACTTACAAGTTTCTGGCAAGCTCAACCAGTACATTAATATCCACTACTCCTACCTGGCTTACATTTCCATGGTACTTTCCTTTATCCTCGCTGTGGTTCAACTCATTGTTTGGATGAAGCAGATGAAGGTTCACTCGCATTTGTCAGGTCGAGTAGCCAAGGTAGCCAGCATCGTTCTCTTGGCCTTTCCAGTCCTCACTGGACTTTTAGTACCAACAGTAACCTTGGATGCCAATACCGTATCAGCTAAGGGTTATCATTTTCCACTGGCGGCAGGGAGCGATCCTAACCAGGCCGACCAAGAGGGAACGACTATCCAGTATTTGAAGCCAGACACCAGCTCCTACTTCACCTCCTCTGCTTATGAGAAGGAGATGACCAAGGAGCTAGCCAAGTACAAGGGACGTGAGACCATCCAGATTACCACGGAAAATTACATGGAAGTTATGGAGCTCATCTACCTCTATCCTAACGATTTCGTGGGCAAGAAGGTCACCTATACCGGCTTTGTTTACAATGACCCACAGACCAAGGGTTATCAGTTCATCTTCCGTTTCGGTATTATCCACTGTATCGCCGATTCAGGTGTTTACGGACTGGCGACGAGAGGAAGTGACCAAACCTTCAAGGATAATACCTGGGTAAAAGTCACTGGTACCATCACTGTGGATTACTATCAAAATCTCAAACAGAGCCTCCCTATCCTCAATTTGACTGAGGTCAAAGAGGTCGGTCAGCCTGACAATCCTTATGTATATCGCGTATTTTAAAAAGCCAAGTTCAGTTGAACTGGCTTTTTTTCTTATAGTAAAAAACTTTGTCTAGGCTTCTTGTGCTAGGGCTGCTGCTTTTTCAAGGGCTTGATCGGTTGACTCGCAGATATGGTCTTGTCCAATAGTTTGGATAAAGCCTGATTTTTCAAGCACTCGGTAGGGTTGATCGTTGACGTGAGATAAAAGCAAGGTCATGCCACGTTTTTGACAAATGGCCAGGGTTTCTTCAAGGGCATCTAGGCCTGAGATATCCATGGCTGGAACGTTTCGCATGCGTAGGATGAGAACATTCTTAGTTTCATCATTGATCACATTCAAGAAGTTATTGGCTGCACCAAAGAAGAGGGCACCAAAAACTTCATAGACGACAGTGTTTTTAGGGACTTGCTTCAAGTCGCTATCCTCAGACAAAACTGGATCGTCCAGATTTTCCTTGTCTACCCACTGACGGATTTGAGCCACGTCAGACATGCGTTTGAGGAAGAGGAAGGCTGCTAGGACCATACCAAATTCGATGGCAACTACTAGGTCAAAGAAAACGGTTAAGACAAAGGTCACTAGCAGAACCGCCACATCACTCTTAGGGGCACGTTTGATCATACGACCAACTGTACGCCAACCACTCATATTATAACCGACAATCATAAGGATTGAGGCCAGACAGGTCATGGGAATCAATGAGGCGTAAGGCATGAGGAAGAGTAAAATCAGAAGTAGGGTGAAGGCATGAACCATACCCGCTACTGGTGTTCGTCCGCCATTTTTGACGTTGGCTGCGGTACGGGCAATAGCACCCGTTGCCGGAATCCCACCAAAGAGGGCTGACATGATATTCCCAACACCTTGACCGACCAATTCTGCATTAGAGCGGTGGTTACCACCAATCATGCCATCTGAAACCACACAAGAAAGGAGCGATTCAATGGCTGCCAATATGGCAATGGTGAAGGCTGGCGAAATCATTTGACGAATCAAAGAAAATGATAGGTCAGGAACCGTGAAACTTGGAAGTCCCGCCTTGATGGTGTATAGATCACCAATGGTTTTGACTGGGAGATGACCAAAGGCCACGATGGCTGTGGTCACAAAGATAGCAACCAGAGAACCCGGAATTTTCTGAGAAAGGCGTGGCCAAAAGATTTGAATGAGCAGGGCCAAAATACCAATAGCTAGGGTCGCCCAACTAATACTTGAAAGATGCTTTCCATAGGCAATCATCTTTTCTAGAAACTCAGCTGGCACGGACTTCATCTCAAGGCCTAGAAAATCCTTAATCTGTCCAGCCACAATCCCAACGGCAATCCCCAAGGTAAAGCCAAGTGTGATGGTTTTGGGAATGAATTTAATCAGGTCACCGAAACGCAGGAGCCCCATGATAATAAGCATGAGTCCCGCCATGAGTGTGGCAACAGTCAGACCCGCCATGCCATACTGGGCGATGATGCCATAGATGATGACAACGAAGGCTGCGGTAGGTCCACCAATCTGAACCCGACTACCTCCTAAAAAGGAAATAAAAAAGCCTGCAACCACTGCTGTGTAAAGACCTTGTTCGGGATTAACACCAGAGGCAATCGCTAGGGCAATCGACAAGGGCAGGGCAATGATAGCCACGATAACTCCTGCAACCAGGTCCTTGATGAACTGTCCCTTGGAATAATCCTTGATGGTGGTGAAAAATTTGGGTGTGATATATTTTAAAGCGTCCATTTTTTCCTCCTAACTATTATCCTAAAACTCTTTGACTTAACTCTTTTTTCAATGAGTGTCAGACGCTTATCATTTTTACAGTCTTATGATAGCACAGGAAATCCCCATTTTCTAGGGGATTGGGAGATGTAAACGTATTATTTCAAGAATTTTTTAACTTTCTTAGTTTAGAAGTGAAGGTATCAAAAAACAAGTCCAGACTATGGACTTGTTTTAACTTATCATGGCTTGATAGATTTCTCTTGAATTACCAACTGGTTGGCAAGGAAATCGGAATGTTAAGCTTGACCTTCATCTTGCTGTTGGTCACGGTAGCCTGCTCAATTTCGTAGCCGATTTCAGGAAGCTTGAGCTGAATCTGATTGTTAACCATGCGAACACCACTGCTTGACTGGGCAATACTCTTCTTGAGGTAAGGCAGAACCAGTGATTTAGGTACAGGGAGACGACCCAGGTGGGCACCTGCCAAGTCTAATAGGATGACTTCCTTGTTTGTGCTGACCGTGAAATCAAGGCTGAATGTTGATTCGATAGGTCCAAGAGACACTGGTAGCTTAGCTGTAAGATAAGAATCATTCAACTCTACAGTACTGTTTAGCAAGGTCTCGTCATTAGAATCAGCCATGCTTGCTTTTAGGATTTGACGAAACTGGTTGCTATCAAGATTAATCTCGGTTGAAACCCCACCTGATGAGAGGGACGCTCCACCAATACCAGCCTGGGCTAGATCGGCAAGAGATGTTTGTGTAGATACATTTTTTAATTGGTCCTGACTGTCAATTTTGTCCGGAATGAGTAGAGCCGCCACTGCAAAAAATAGGACAATGACGAGGACAATGAGTCGTTTAAACCATTTCCACATAGGGATACCTCATTTCAATTTTTCACTTTTGACGTCTATTGTACTGTAATCAAGGGAAAAAAGCGAGTAAGAACTGGAAATTCTCTCATATTTTCTTAATTCAAGAGGTAGGGTTCGAGAGCTTCATAGACTTTTAAGTAAGCATTGGCATAAAGGTGGACACCGTCATAGGTGTGCTCAGCCTTCTGCTCTTTCCTATCATTGACCAGCCCAGCATTACAATTAATAAAGTGGCAGCCATAGGTTTGGGCGATTTCCTCGAGTGCCTGATTACAACGGTCAAGATTTTCAGTTGTTCGCAGTTTCAGCCACTGGATTGAAGCCTTGGTCTGCCAAGGTAAATGAAGATTGGCTGGGTAGAAAGCCATGAGGTAAATCTTGGTATGGGGCAAGACAGCTTGTGTTTGCTCAAGAATCTGCCTGATGTTTGCTGTCAGATGCTGGAACCATTGGTCTCCATAAGGCTCCTCGGTCATGTCATTGGTACCGATATTGATAAACACCTTGCTCGGTTGCAGATCCAAAAGTAGGGGATGGATATGCTGGAGAAATTCATCCGTATTTAGGCCGCTGATACCTCGATTGTAGATGATGTCGTCGACACCTCTACTCCTAGCGATTTCACAAATTGGAAAAAGCTCCATGAGAGATGAACCTGTGAAGAGCGTCTCCCCCTTGATAGCAACCTCATTTAAGTACTGATAATTTTTAAGTTTGATTTCTTTTAATTCATCCATGATAACTTTTTTCTATATAACTTAATCTAAACGAGGGAGAAGGCAAAGAGAAGCCCTACAACCGTATTGGCCAAGGCGTGGATAAAGACACTTGGAAGAATAGAGCCACCTGCTTTTTTCTCATTGATAGCACCAAAAACGTAAGCGATGAGACTGATAAAGGCCATGATAGCCATAGCTTTTGGGTAACCAGTTAATTGGATAAACATAAGTGCATGGATGAGGCCAAATAAGAGAGACTGAACCAGATTGGCCCCCAGGAATCCTAGTTTTCCTTGTAGCCTTTTCAAAAGAAAACCTCTAAAGAAGATTTCTTCTGGCAAGGCAGTCCCTAAGATAGCGTATGCCAAGATGGCTGGAAGGGCTCCAATTCCCTTTCCAGAAAAAGCTGCTGTGGCCGTTTGGCTAGAGTCGAACCAACTAAAGACCACAATCGAAAAAAGAAGAAAAAGTAGACTAATCCCCAGAATGGTCAGTAGTAATCGCCTCTTCTGCTGACTTTCAACTTTCTTCAACCCAATCCAGTCAAAGAAACCCACCTTTTTCCTGCTCCAAATTAACCAAGTGATGAAAGGAATGACAGAGACTATGAGCAGTTCCATAATACCGTTCATCAGTTTAGATATAAATAGGGTCATGAGTTTGTCCTCCTCTTCTAGTCAAAAGACAGTTTTTACCTTTTGAAAGCGTATACCTCTACATTTTCATTATACTACTTTTAGAGGAAGAGAAAACTCATTCTCACCAATCTTGCCAGGTTTCTTTGGCACGAATCACACGGCCTTGCTCATAGTCAATATGGTAAACACGCCAGCCACCAATCCAATCGTCAGCCAGCTGGTACTCAACACTTCCTTGAAGATCACTCCCCTTGCCTAAGAGTTTCTCAACTTCTTTTCTCGTCATGCCCTCAAGCTGATACTGCCGGTGAAAACTCCACATGAATTTATGGCGCATGTGATCTGGAGTACGAGCCCATTTTTCAGGCGTAAAAACTCGGTCACGAGGGACAATGATTGCAAAATGAACCAGACAAATGATTTCGATAATTAAGCAAAAGCCTTTTCGCCGTTTTCGTCTGGTTTCTGGGGTAAGGTAGGCCATAGGATTACCTTACTTTCTCTTGTTTCCAATGGTCGTCCAAAATCACTGAGTGCTCTTTCGAAAAGCGAATAAGGATATCTCTGGCAACTTGTTGAGATACACGTGCGACATTGGTCAATTCTAATCCTAGCTCAGGTGTGTCATGTTCCAAGCGATACTTGTCATCCTCGTATTCAACAAAGATAAAACTCATTGCCCCTTTTTCGCTATAAGTGAGATAGAGACTATCGTAGGATACTGGAAGTTGCACCAAAGCATCCCAGATATCACTGTCACTTGGGTTTGTAATCGTCGCATAGTCTACCTGATCAGCTGTCGAAATACGCATGACAAGGCCTTCTGCTGCTTTCTTTTTAGATGCTAACCACTTAAATAAATGCATCGTTTTCCTCCTTTAGATGACGATTCCTTTTTGCTTGAGATTGTCCAGACATTCCTGTAAATAGGCAGCATCATGCTCTGGGTAGATGATGACTGGTAATGTCTCCGCTTCAAGCTTATCGTAGGCTGGCATCTGTTTGCCTCGATACTCCTTGTCCAACCACTCTGGGCTAACACGATAGCCACGTTCCGTCATTTCTTGCATAATGAGCTCATGGTATTTAAACAAGCGATACGGTGAATAATCAAAAACATAGTTAACCGTCGCATGTTTGCGTTGCCATCCCTTACCACGAAGGGCACAACATTCTCGGTGCTGCCCTAATAATTGCTGACGGGGTAGTTTTGAAATCAAGGCTTGATGCCATAGTCTCATTTTGAACCCCCATTAATTAAGGTTGACTCCTCCAGATAGCGATTTGGGTACTTGATGAGGAGCTCTTTGACGGATGCCACCAAACACATCTGAGGAATTCGACCTGTCGCATAGCTTTCCAGTTGGGCCATAAACATTTCCTTCTCGCTGGCAGTCGCCTTTTTCTTAAAATACCCCCAGATATGTTGAAAGGCATTGACGACCTGACCAGGATTTTCAGGAAGGTCAAGTGCTTGATCAATGTAGGCCTGAACCTGATCCAAACTAACCTCATCATTCTTGAGATAGTTACGGATTTCTAGGTAAATCTTGTTTGAATGGCTGAGCACCAGATACTTATTGGCTGCCCAAAGTCGCTCGCACTGGCGACGTGGATTGGTAGTTGTCATTAGGAACCTTCCTTCTTGCTTTTTATCAGTATAGCATAGTTTAAATGGGGATAATAGATTATGCCTTTGAGAATTTGAAGAGTGATTTTCAACTATTTTCAGAAAAGGGCTTTTGCTTGGTTTGTTTGTAAGCGTTTGCTATACTTAAGGTATCAAAGAAAGGAGACAAAGCCTATGACATTGTCCAAAAAACTCACACTTTCTCTTGCCTCTATGGCAGTTCTTGGTCTTTTAGCAGCCTGCTCAAACCAGAAAGCTCAAACACCTGAAAGCTCTGCTAGCACCCAACAAAGTTCAAGTAAGGTTTCATCTTCACAAAGTTCTGAAGTTTCTAAACAGACTGAAGGGCTAGATGGCACCTATAAAGGAACTGATGAAAATGATCGTATTACTCTTACCATCTCTGGAAATACTGGAACTTGGGAAGAGGACGAAGCAGATGGCGAGAAGGAAAGCAAGTCTGTAACAGTTAACCCTGACAATCAAAGTCTAACGATTGGTGATGATACCAAATTCTACAAACTCGACGGTAATCAGCTGACTATTGAAGATGATGACCACGATCCAAATGATACGGTTGTCTTGACGAAATAATATGAAAACCTTAGCCAAACCACTCTCTGGAATTTAGCTAAGGTTTTTTATGTTATACTATAGGCAGAAAGAAAACGAATACAAACAGGAGGTTGACGATGACTCAAAGAAGATTATGGGTGACGCTATTTGTTATATCGATTATTGTAACTCTTATTGGACTGGGATTTTCTGTCTATAACTATTATGTCTTTGATAAACCCTTTATGACCACGACTACAAAAGGTTTACTAGCAGCCTTTTTCCTGTGTGCGACAATGGTTGCCATCACCCTATCCAAATCAAGTAAGAAGTAAAGATAAGAAAGAGGTATAAGTTTGTAGACTTATACCTCTTTTGATACAACATTGTTTAATCTCGTGTTTGTTCATCTTTTCTTCAAAGATGCCTGTCATGATTTTACGCAACTCTTGGCATTCTTTTTCAGCCTTTTGATGATGAAATGTATCCTTGGCCAAACGAGTCACCTCCTAAAAATGAAACTGTGTCATTATATCAAGAGATAGGAAAGAAAAGCTCCCACCGAAATTCAGTGGGAGGTTCAACTCTAATTCTATGATTTTCGTACCGCCACCAGCCAAGAGGCTAGTAGGATTTCGAAAATAACCAGAAGGATAATCTGAGTGAGTGAACTCTGAACCAGCATAAGGACAGCTAGACTATCAATCAGCATGTGAGCAAGGATACAAGGAGCAGCTCCTTTCGAATACTCTTTGAGAGCTCCAAATAGAAAAGTATTTCCTAAAATCATCAGGTAAAAAATGAGATAGTTGGAGGAACCTGATGTAATCCAAGGGAGTTGATAGATAGGGATATGCCAGAGGAACCAGACAATGGAAAGAACCATCATTTTAGTTATAAAGTGCTTACTAAAGTAAAGATGTTCTTGTAAAAACCAACGCCAACCTACTTCTTCCAGCCCCCCATATAAAAAGGTCCAGGGAAAATATAGTAAGAAGGCCAAGAGGGTGTTCCCAGTAAAGCTAACATTCCTGAGAAAGAATGAGATTCCATAGTAGATGACTGGAATGAAGAGAGCTAGAATCCAGGACAGGGGACTTTCTTTTTGAAGAAAGACCTTCTTGAAGAATTCACCCAAGGATTTGACTTCACTCAACACAAGAGAAAAGACAGCCGCCATAATCAGGGGAACACAGTTCATTAGGATAAACAGTAGTGAGGTACCCAGACTACTCCTGTCTGGGAAACACCATAGGATAACTTGCCCTACTATATATGTAGCAAAGAGGGCAGACAGTGCATACCAGATAGCGACTGATTGTTTTGAAATAAATTTTCTCATTTTTTCTCCGTAACGGGATGGTAAAATTGACAGTATCTCTTTTTTATGGAAGGTTGATTCGTAATTGTAGAAATAAACAGATTGTCTTTAAAAATCTTATTTAATCTTGTGTTTGTTCATCTTTTCTTCAAAGATGTCTGTCATAATCTTACGTAACTCTTCTCTCTCTTTTTCAGGAAGGTTCCCTTGGCGCTTAGCCACTGCATAAAGTTCAGGATATTGCTTGGCTACACGCTCGACTGTCTTAGTCGTCGCATGCCCTCTGACAAAGAAAGGAATGCGTTTAATCCATTCTTGTGGTACGAGAGCGAGTAACTTCTTAGCCGCTTCCTTATCAGAAATCTCAGCTGTGCTCAAACCTTTTTCGATTTGCTTTTGTTCTTGTTCTGTGAAATCTTTTAATTCCATAACTTGCTCCTCTTTATCTTTATATAGTAAATTTTAGACCCATGCATGAGAATATACAACTGATTGGGATGGGATGTTGCTAGCTGTGAACAATAATAGAATTAGGAAAATCATGATTTCTTTTTTCCTAAAATACCGTACAAAAAGATCTGATGAATCTGCTCAACCTCTGTCTCTAAATTGTCACTATGGGCTAATTGATTTCCCATACCATTAAGAGCATCCATGACATTTAAGATAAGCTCTGTCGATAGGTCTTCAGCAATAAGGCCCTCTGCTTTTCCGAGATGAATATAAGCACGATAGATGTCACCTTTTTTTGCAGTGATTGCTTTCGTTAGGAGAGTTGAGAAAACAGAATCTTCCACCATTTTATCTTGAAAATAGTCCGAGATTTGCTGACTCATTTTCTCCTGACATAGGTCTAAAGCCTGGTCTAATTTTGTATTAAAAGCTAGATTACTTTTTAAAATATCCTCGGCTTGCTGGGTTATTTCTTCAAACAAGTAATTAACACAGAGAGTTACCAAGTTATCTTTGCTCCCGAAACAATTGTAGATAGAAACAGGAGATACTTCTGCTGCCTCTGCAATAGATTTTATACTCGTTTCCTTAAAACCTTTGTCTTTAAACAAACGCAAAGCTGCTTGAATAACCGCTTGCTTCTTTTTCTCAGTCGTCTTTTGATATTGATTCATGTGAATACCTCTGTTATTACCAATTGTAGCATAAGTTTGAAATATATGTGTATATATTTCATTTTTCCTTGCTATTCTTACTTGCTTTCTCTATAATAAAGTTTGAATTTAAACCATCTATATTTCAAACTTTATTTTCAAAAATGGGAGGGAACATGCTCATTCAATATCTTATAAAGCAATCTAGAAATCCGAGTGGTCTTGTTGGCCGAGTGATTACCAACATCTGGTCATCCTATTTTAAGGAACTCAGCCTTTGGGCAATAAAACAAACCACTATCCCTAACAATAGTCGTATTTTAGAAGTCGGTTATGGCGGTGGTAGCACTATCAAAAACCTACTTGCTTTAGATAAAAATCTTGACATTCATGGCATTGATATTTCCAAGGAGTCTTATCAAACTGCTAAACGGATGCTTTTAAAGTCAATAGAAAACGATAGTGTCCAGCTGATAGTTGGAAATGTCGAAAACCTTCCCTACCAAAATCATTATTTTGATCTTGTCTTTGCCATTCAGACCCATATTTTCTGGAAAGATTTAAAACAAAGCTTTCAGGAAATCTATCGAGTCATGTCCAATCCTTCCACTCTGATTATTGCTTCCGAAAAAGAAAAAATTAAGTATCATATGACAGATTATGGAACAAGTTCTGAATTGAGTCAGTTATTAACAAGTATTGGCTTTTCAAAGATTGAAGAAAGGCAAAATCACAAATGGGTTTTGTATATTGTTATTAAAAGACATTAGGAAATTGATAGACAAATTCCCACTTGACTTAAGAAAAGCTCTCCCCCTTAGCAACACGAAAAGAGAAGACCAAGTTAGTCTTCTCTTTGTGTAAGCTTTACGCTAGCTATTGAGCTAGACAAGGTTAGCAAAAAACTTTATATTTTAACCTATAATATGTCTATTAATTGATAATCTTAACCTTGCAAAATTTAAATCCACTAGAAGATAAGGAGATAAGGATCTTCAAGATAAGATATAACTTGTGCTAAAAATTCAGCGGCTGGGAGACCATCGATGACTTGATGGTCAAAGCTCAGACTCAATGGAAGATAGTCTTTTTGAACAACTTCTCCCTCCTCATTAAATGCTAAAGCTTGTTGGATTGCTCCTACTCCAAGAATTGCCACCTCTGGGAAATTTAGAATTGGTGTGAAGTATTCTACACCTGGCCCACCAAGGTTCGTAATTGAGAAAGTAGAACCACTATATAGGTCAGATGGAAGTGTACCTTTTCGAGCTTGATTAGCCAGAGTCTTAATGCTTTGACCAAGATCTGCTAAAGTCATACGGTCTGCGTCTCGAATCACAGGGACAACCAAACCATCATCCAAAGCTGTTGCCATACCAATATGAATGCGTTCTTGAATCTGATGAACGCCCCCGCCATACCAAGCATTCAAAGATGGAAAATCTCTCAAAGCTTTGGTTACTGCTTTAGTTAATAGAGTTGTAATACCTAGTTCACCATTTTCAAGTGGAGTATGGACCTTGGCCTTAAGTTCTTTACGGAATTTCAAAAGCTCAGTTAAATCAGCCTTACGATGGAGTGTCAATTGAGCAGAAGAATGAAGACTGCTCATCATACGTTCGGCAATAATCTTACGCATGCCTTCGAGTCCCTCACCGTATTGGACTGAGGTCATAGCTTGTGGTAGAGGTTCTACAACCTTATCAACAACAAGACTTGGTTGGTAAGCTTCTACATCACGTCTTGTAATACGACCATTTCCACCTGTCCCTTTAATAAGGGAGATATCATAGCCTTTCTCAACAGCCATCTTACGAGCCACCGGTGTAATGAAAATGCGTTCACCACTAGTACGAGCTATAGGTGCTGTAGTAGATTTAGGACTAGACGGTGTTGAATCTTTAGCGACTTCAGTTGGAGTTTCCTCTTGTGCAGGAGCCTCTTGGGTTCCTACATCCTCTCCTTCCTGACCAACCCATCCAACGACTTCCTTACATTTAACTGTAACACCTTCACCATGCACAATGTCTAGAACAACCCCAGAAGCAGGGGATTCGACTTCACTAGTCAATTTTTCAGAACTAATTTCTAATAAAGGCTGACCACTTGTTACTGTATCACCAACTTGGACCAACCACTTTTGAATGAGTCCTTCAGTCATGGTTAGGCCGAGCTTGGGCATTAAAATTTCTGTTGCCATAAGCGCCCTCCTATCCTTTCAAGTCCTGAATCAATTCATCAGCTACTTTCAAAACCTTATCCGCATCAGGAATATAGGCTTGTTCTAAGTTTGTCGCAAATGGAACAGGAGTATTTGGTGCACAAACACATTTCACTGGTCCATCAAGATAATCAAAAGCTTTATCTGAAACTACAGATGCAATATCAGTTGCAGTATTGTTATGTGGATTTGCCTCATCCACAATAATTAAACGACCAGTTTTCTTCACGGAATTTAACACTGTTTCTTCATCCCATGGAGCAACTGTACGAAGATCAATCACTTCTACAGAAATGTTGTCTTTTGCCAAGCGGTCGGCGACCTCATAGGCTACATACAACATCTTACCAATTGTCACAATTGTTAAATCCTTACCTTCTCTACGAACGGCAGCCTTACCAATTGGTACAGTATAGTATTCTTCTGGCACTTCCCCTTTTAATCCATATAAAGTCTTGTCCTCAGAAAAGATAACTACATTATCATCCTCTATTGATGCTAGGAGTAATCCTTTGGCATCATAAGGGGTAGCAGGAACGACCACCTTAATACCAGGAATCGATCCAAATAAACCGTAATAGGATCCAGAGTGTTGCGCCGCAGCTGAAGCTCCTGCCCCGTGCATAGTACGAACAACCATGGGAACTTTAGCTTTACCGCCAAACATGTAACGCATCTTAGATGCCTGTCCTAATAGGGCATCAAAACAGAATCCAATAAAATCATTAAACATCAACTCTGGTACAGGCCTTAGTCCCGTAAGCGCCATTCCAACCGAAGCTGATAAATAGCCGTGCTCAGAAATCGGAGTATCAATAACTCGTTCCCTGCCATATTTCGGCATCAATCCTCGTGTGATACCCATGACACCGCCCCAGGCATCCTCATTATTATTTTCTAAGTGTTCAACATTAACACCACCTGCGATATCCTCTCCTAGGAGAACAACTCGCTCGTCTCTTTCCATGGCTTGATCGAGCCCTTCATTGATGGCTTTCATAAATAATGTTTCTCTAGTCATTATGAATCCTCCTCAATCAGTCTGCAAATACGTCTTCGTAGAGAGCTTCTTCTTTTGGAATTGGGCTCTCTTGAGCAAAGTGGATTGCATCTTCAACATCTTTTTGTGATTGGGCAACAATCTCATCCAATTCATCTTGGCTAAGGATACCCTTTTCAGTTACCAGGTCACGAAATACTTCCAAGGCATCCACATCTGCCCATTCTTTTTCGATTCCATCTGGTGCTTTGTATTTTTGCTCATCTCCTTCGAAATGGCCATGGTTACGATAAGTAATAGCTTCAATTAACGTTGGACCATCTCCACGACGCGCACGTTCAATGGCCTCCTTAGCCACTTGATAAACAGCAAATAAGTCCTTACCATTAACGCGAACTCCAGGCATATTGTAAGCTTGTGCACGTTCAGCAATAGTTGGAGAGCCTGATGAGTACCATTGTGGTGTTGATTCTGCAAAAAGGTTGTTTTCATTTACAAATACCACAGGTAGATTCCAAATAGAGGCCATGTTTAAGCACTCATGAAAATTACCTTCATTGGCAGCTCCGTCACCAAAGAAACATACAGCAACATCATCAGTCTTTAGATATTTGTTGCGCATAGCAGCACCAGTCGCAAGACCAAAGCCTCCGCCTACCATACCATTAGCACCAAGGATTCCTTTATCCAAGTCAGCGATATGCATAGAGCCACCCTTACCTTTACCAAGCCCAGTAGACTTACCAAAGATTTCAGCCATCATTTTTTTAAGGTCTCCACCTTTAGCCACACAGTGTCCATGTCCTCGATGTGTGCTAGTAATGTAGTCTTTATCAGTCAGGTTAGCACATACCCCAGTCGCAATAGCTTCCTCACCTGAGTAAAGGTGAACAAATCCTGGAATTTGACCGATTGAAAAGAAATGTCGTGCATTTTCTTCAAAATTTCGAATATCCCACATAGTCTTATACATGGATTTAGCCTCTTCTTTTGAAACATTTTCCACACCAAGATCATGGGCAGTTTGAACCTTAACTTCTTCCTTGGTTAAGGTTTGTCCCTGATGTTTTTCTTTCATTAGGGCTTGTGGCAATTCTTGATAATGTGTCATATTGTTTCCTCCTTCTATAGAGAGCTTTATAAAAAACAAATATTATTGACAGATATATAGATTTGAAAAATGAGAATGGCTGTGCTAAACCTATCCATCGACATTAGGACCTTAAAATCAGTCTTGCAACCTCCTGAACCAACTCAGAAATTGTTGGATGTGCAAAAATTGTCTTATCAAGCTGATCAAGTGTTCCTTCAGCATCTTTCAAGACAATCAAGGATTGTAGAATATCAGTTGCATGTGGACCAACGATAACGGCACCTAATAGTAGGTGATAGCGTTTTTCGGAGACAATTTTAACAAAACCCTTTGCTGAATTAGACGCAATGGCTCGACCATTATAAACATAAGGAAGTTGACCAACTGATATATCATATCCTTGTTGTACCGCCTCCTCTTCTGACAAGCCAAAGGAAGCAATCTCCGGCGTTGTAAAGAGCGACCGTGGAACACTTGAATTATCAACCGGTTCCTCAGCCTGACGACAAATGGCTCGAACAGCTTTGATTCCCTCGCTACTAGCAACATGAGCTAACATATATCCAGGAATCAAATCCCCAATCGCATAAACACCTGATTGAGATGACTCGTAATAACTATCTACCTTAATAAAGCCTTTTTCGGTCAGCTCCAAGCCCATCATTTGGGCTAACTCAATATTTGGCTTACGCCCTGTTGCTACAAGTAAGTTATCATAAGAGTAGGACTTCCCATCTGCTAAAATTACAGCATTTTCTTGAACCCTATCTATGCTAACTCCCTCCAGAATAGTAATTCCAAGTTGTTCCATCTTTTCTCTAATAATGGAACGTGCTTCGTCATCTTCAGTTGCTAAAATTGTTGGTGCAACCTCTATCACTGTCACATCCACACCAAGTGGAGCCATGGCAAAAGCTAACTCAACGGAAATAATACCTCCACCAATGATAACCAAACATTGAGGAAGTTCCTTTAAGTTGAAAAAGCTATCTGTTGTCAAATAGTTAACATCGTTAATACCAGGAATAGGAGGAATAAATGGATGACTCCCCGTCGCCAAAATAACAGACTTACCTGAGACTCTTTCACCATTAACTTGGAAGGTTTTATCAGAAATATAAGCTGCCTCACCTTCAATATAGGTGATACCTAATTGTTTAAAACTTGATTGAATACCAGACTGTAGTGTTGCTACGACTTGATCTTTGCGAGCAACAAGTTTTTGAAAATCAAGATTATCATTTAAAACGGTCACTCCATACTGAGAGGCTTCTTTAGCAGCTAATAGCCAATGGGCATGTTCAAGATAGGCTTTAGATGGGATACATCCAACGTTCAAACAGGTGCCACCTATGGAGTTTTTCTCAATGACAGTTACCTTTTTACCTAAACGGGCAGCTTCTTCAGCAGCAACATAACCACCAGGACCTGCCCCTATAATGAGAATATCACATTGACTCAAAACAATACTCCTTTCTAGAATGGAAGTCGGCTGTTAGCCGAACCACTTCAAGTAGGACAAAAACTCGGAGATATTTGAAAGCGCTTTCTACGCTTCAATTATAAAACTAATACTTATGAAAATCAAGTAATTCACTGAAAATGTGATGTTTTGGTGGTGAAAACATTCACAAGAAATGCAAACGTTTGCCATTCTCTAATCGGGATGATGTTAGCACTTATACTTTGCTGATTTGTATAAAAACTAGAAAAATACAAATCTCCCCCAATCATTAAATAATTCTTCAAAATGTTATAAAAAACACTCTAGCCTCTATAGCTTGGATAAAACTATAGAAATTAGAGTGCTTTTACTATTAGAAAGAATATGTATATGGAGTTAAAAAGGAATTTGAATTAATCTAAAGAAAGTTGATTTTTCAACTGAATAATATTATAAGAATATCGATTTGTAGTTATTTTGAAAGTAATCTTATAAGTGAGTAATTAGGAGTAGAATATGACAACTCTATTTTTTTGTAGAGTAGCTTTTGTAGCTTTTATGTGAAAAATCAATTGACTATTTAATTATTTATCGTCCTTTTTAATCATATTTTTCACACCTTCGATAGCTCCTTCAACAGCATCTTTGGCATCTTCGGCAACTTCTTTCACTTTTGAGACTGCTTTTTCAGCAGCACCCTCTTTTTCTGTTTTTTTATCACCAGTTACTTTTCCGAAACCTTCTTTAATAGCGCCTTTAGCTTGGTTAAGTTTTTCTTCTACTGACATAATTTTATCCTCCTTTGGACATAAAGATTTTTAAATATGAACGCTCTTAAACAATACATTCAAATTTTTAAGTATAACAAGATAAGTTAAATTATAGCTTTTGTGTTGAAGTCGAGTCATAAACAGCTTGAACACCCTCACTAATGTTATCTTTATTTGCTGATAAACCATTAGCTAGTCCATGTTTACCACTTTTTTAATTTATCGGCACTAAGTTTGAGTTGATTGGAGTCTTCCTGTCGAAATATTGAAAATTATTCTTTTTTTCCTAAGAAAAATGATACTACTGCAACAACAATAACTGCCCCTAAAATTGATGGAACTAAGGCCATTCCAGCTAGTCTAGGCCCCCAAGAACCGAAGAGTGACTGTCCAACAGATGAACCAATTAAACCTGCAAAGATATTGGCAATTATTCCCATGGAACCTCCCTTTTTAGTGATTCCACCAGCAATAAAACCTATAAAGCCTCCGACAATAATAGCCCAAAGCATAATGTCTCCCCCTTTCTAAATAGAGGAAAGTTAGATTGTTTGGAAAATCAAACCATCTAAAGAGTTACATTTTAGCTAAAACATTTTTTATATTAATCTTAACAATCATAAGATTAATGTTAGTATATACCTGTTAATAACAGTATAAGTTAATCAAATTGATAAGTCAATGAAAATGTTTGCGCTTACACAAAAATAGACATAAAAACCATCATCGACCTTTGCAATCGCTTGCATAGTTTTACAATTTCACTTATCTCATTTTTTTATTAAAAATCTACAAATACTTCTACTATTATTAGGCCTTCCTCTAAATGGATTGATTTATGAATAAAAAGTTTGATTAAACTGGTACATTCATATGATTGATTAGCATTTTAGTCACAAAATAAAATAGCCCTAAGACGTTCGAGTGACGAAAGTAAAAATAAAATGTATAATTGAGACATGTAAACCCTTACACATTTTTCTTTAAATAGTAAGTATCTAACAAAATAGTATAAATAATACACCAAACACTCCATCACTTTCAGTAGGAGTTTAAAATTAATATGGAGTAGTGAATTGATTACAAATTGAAAGTAGAATATAAAACACACCCAGGTAAAGAAGTTACAATAATAATGGCCGATGATTTAGATACGTCGTCAAAGAGTGAGCTTAAAAAGTTGACTATAGTAACAAAAAGGAAGTACTGTTATGGAAAAAGTTTTGAAGGATGGTAAACTTTATTCTCTAATAGAATTTAGGGACAAAATCTATGAGGATTTAGATTTATCAAAAAGTGACTTAACCACTTTATTGTGTGCGATATTGATTGCATCTATTGGTTTGAATATGAATTCTATTCCAACAATCATAGGGGCAATGTTGATTTCTCCATTGATGACACCTATCCTTGGAGTAGGTTTTGCGTTAGCAATATTAGATACAAAACTTCTCAAAAAATCGTTTAAAGTTCTTTTTATTCAAGTTGCAGTAAGCCTTTTAGCCTCTACACTTTATTTTTTACTTTCGCCCATTTCTTACGCAAGTACGGAAATTATTGCTAGAACTTCGCCCACAATTTGGGACGTTGTAATAGCATTCGTCGGTGGATTAGCCGGCATTATTGGCGCACGAAAGAAAGAAGCTAATAACATTGTTCCTGGTGTCGCCATTGCAACTGCTCTTATGCCACCCGTTTGTACCGTGGGGTATTCTATTGCCACAGGAAATCTTGAGTATATGATAGGGGCGTCATATTTGTTCTCGATTAACTGCAGTTTTATTATGATTGCTACATATATTGGCACTAATGTGATGATGGTTAAAAATCCTTATGTTAAACATAATCGTGAAGCCTCTAAAATGCGAAAAATATTAATTCTAGTCTCGCTTGTTCTTATTATTCCAAGTTTAGCTTCTGCAACTACCTTAGTTAGAGATACGCTAATCAATGAGTCTATCAATAATTATCTATCTGATCAATTTGAAAACCATACTATTTTGAAAAAGAAATATAGTAAAGAAAATAATACACTAAAGCTAACCATTTCAGGTAAATATCTTTCAGAAGCTGAGTTACAAGGTATCATTAACAAACAAAATGAATATGGTTTGAAAAATATCTCGATTCAGGTTTCACAATTAACAAATGATAGATTAACTGAAAAAGAATTAGTCGACTACATCATTCAATATAAAAACGATGATGATCTTCAACAAATAGAAAAGGATAAGTAAAAAGAATCCCCAAATAACAACAAGTAATGTGAGATATTAATTTGATAAGCATAAGAAACCGTTGAAAAGTATTGTCACTAGTGGTCCATAGGAGAAATATCAATGAAAAAAGTAATGATAATTATTAATCCAACTTCTGGAGGAGAAACAGCATTAGATTATAAAGAGAGCTTGGAGAATAAGGCTAAAGAGTATTTTGATTATGTTGAAACTAAGATTACGCAAAAAGCCAAAGATGCAACTCAATTTGCTGAAAAAGCCTCTAAAGAAAAATATGATGCAGTAATTGTTTTTGGTGGAGACGGTACTGTAAATGAGGTTATTTCAGGGATTGCTGAAAAAAATCACATTCCAAAACTTGGGATTATTCCTGGTGGAACTGGTAATTTAATCACTAAGCTATTAGAAATCAACCAAAATATTGATCAAGCGATTGAAGAACTTGATTTCAATTTTACTAAAACCATTGATGTTGGAAAAGCTAATCAAAATTATTTTGGCTATATTTTTAGTGTTGGATCTTTACCAGAAGCTATTCATAACGTTGATATTGAAGATAAAACAAAGTACGGTATCTTTGCATATGCAATCAATACGATGAGGTCCGTTGTGGAAGACGATGTATTTAATGTTCGTATTGAAAGCGAAAATGGCAATTATGAAGGTGAAGCTAGTCAGGTCTTAGTTCTTCTATCTAATTACTATGCAGACAAAAAACTATTTGATGAAAATACAGATGGATATGGAAATATCTTGATTTTAAAAGATGCATCCATCATTTCTAAATTATCGACTATCCCAGATTTGTTAAAAGGGGATCTAGTAGGTAACGATAATATCGAATATATCAAAGCGCGTAATATTAGGATTTCTTCAGAGGTTGAGTTAGAGTCAGATGTTGATGGAGACAAATCGGATAATCTTCCAGTAGATATAAAAATACTAGGGAACCATATCGAAGTGTTCTCAGGCACCAAAGTATAGTTTTTTTCCTTCTACTTCTCCAACAAAAAAGTTTTAAATTATATAAGTTACTGCATCAGCAACAATAATAGTCTTGTCCTTTTTGAAGTTAGGATATAAGTCAAAAGTAAGTAAATTACTTTTAATATACGGAGTTAAGGTGTTTTTTGATTCATGTCTAAAAACTTTTCAGAAGCATCAACTGTGATGGTAGTTTTCGAGCATAACAAAAAGTAGTGAAGAGATTCCATCGTCGGAATCTTCTTCACTACTTTTCTTCTCTCTTTCCTACTCAATCACCAATAGCAGCATTTCAGAGTTTCCACTCTTCAATCAACCAGTCCGAAAAAGCATCATATCTTTCTTGGAGATGGTCATGATGACCGTAAGGGTCAAGTGCTGAATAAGTGGACAAGCACTGTTTTTTGATGCATTCATGTACTTCTTTGGCAAAGCTAGGAGCCTTGGCCAGTCTATTCTTATGATTAGCCCCTTCGGTCAAACCGTTACGTAAATAGACCGAGCAAGACTTATTAAGAAGCTGATGGGATTGGCAGTAATCTACAAAATCTGGATACCAAAAGGATCCACAAATGGAAAAGATAAAAGGCATCTTATCACTGCTATAAAGACTGTGGATAGCAGCCAGTCCACCTAGCGAGTAGCCTCCGTAAGCCATACGACTGTCATCCAATCGAAACTCCTCTTGGATGCTATTTAAAATATGGCCAAATAGTTGGTCATGATAGCTGTCTAGCTTGCCACCAAAATCAGGACTTCCAGGTCTCAAAGCCTGAGCATACCAAGGTGTAAAATCATCCAAGCGATTCTTGGGCTCAAGGCCTATCAGGATAACAGAATTCGCTAGTTTTCCCAGATAATCCAGTTGTCCATCGTTCAGAAAAACAGCTGGATAAGTCTTAGTAGCATCATAAGACTCAGGAAGGGCAATCGTCACTCGAATGCCATGGCAGACAAAGTCTTTATTTATTAACAAAGTCATTAACCTTCTCAAGAGAATCAATCACAGATGGACCGTAATCCATAAGCTCATCATAAGAAATAGTCATGATTTTCTTGTTTTTAACGGCTGGTACATTTTCAAGAACAGCGTTCTTTTCCATCTTGTCTGTAGCATCCTTGTCCATGGCCTTATTACGGTCACTAGTTACATAGATAATCAATTCTGGTTCCATAGACACGAGATTTTCCAGAGTCAAATCTGATGTTCCTGTCGCAACATTGGTATAGCCAAGCTGATTAAGCATACTTTCTTGAAGGGCAGATTTGTAAGTTCCAAAGGTCTCATCGTTGTAGGCACACATGATCAGAGCCTTCTTCAAGTCTTTGTCAGAAGACTTGTTTTTCTTTTTAACGGCGTCGATACGCTTTTGGAGTTGTCCTGCATACTTGTCTGCCTTGTCTTGAACGTTGAAAATGTCACCAATATTTTTAACATCTTCGATAATATTATTCAAATCTTGTTTGGTTGTTGAAACAGAAGCTTTTTGCGTATAGACGGGAATGTCGTTGCTGTTCCACGTGCTGATGGTTCCCATTGATTTGTCTGAGAACATCATGTTACGACCAATAAGGGCATCAGGTCCGTAAGCCAAGATGGCTTCTTGAGAGATGGTCTTCTTATCACCGATATGCGGGATTGAGGCAATGTCTTCCTTATATTTATCGGTTACTTCATTGTCAGGGTTAAGCATACCGACAATCTTGTCTTTTAAACCAAGCTCAATCAAGATTTCAGTTGATGAAAGGTTATTTGTAATAACCTTTTCTGGTGCCTTTTTGAAGACTTGATCTAACTCAGTTCCTTTATCGTCATAAGTTTTGACGGTCAAAGGATACTGGGTTTCTGAGTTGGTCTTTTTTACCGTTTCTTTTGCTGTTGATGACGATGATGTGCTGTTTTTATATGTAGAACTGCATGCTGTCAATGTAAGGACAGCTGCAGCGATTAATGCGATACGAAACGTTTTCTTGTTCATAAGGCCTTCCTTTCCTAGGCTTATAAATACTGAATCATTGCCTGCTGGTCATCCGTCCATGTAATACGACTGTGAACATCATAAACCGCCTGCAAGGATTGGGGGGTGACGGCATCCCTTGGGACGCCTTGGGCAACAATCTCACCTCCTTTCAATAGGTATATATAATCTGAAAAGCGACAGGCCAATTGAATATCATGAAGAACTGCAAGGACATTAATACCCAATGCCTTGACCAAAGTCAACATCTCCAACTGATACTTAATGTCCAAATGATTGGTAGGCTCATCCAATAAAAGGAGTTTGGGTTCCTGAGCCAAAGCACGCGCTAGGATAACTCTTTGTTTTTCTCCACCTGATAAGGACGAATAATAGCGTGTCTTCTTTTCAGACATGCCAACCTTGTCTAGGGCATCCTGGACGAGCAAGTGGTCCCGCTCCGATTCTTTTTGTAGAAAGGAAAGATGGGGCGTTCGGCCAAGCATGACAATTTCTTCCACCGTGCAATCAAATTGAAGGGTGTTAAACTGTGTCACAACAGCCATTTCTTTTGCAGTTTCCTTTAGGCTTACCTGATCTAGGCTTTTTCCATCAAGTAAAATCTGACCGCTATCTGGTTTCAACTGGCGATAAATGGTTTTTAGCAAGGTTGATTTCCCACTCCCATTTGGTCCTAGTATGGTCTGGAATTGCCCACCTTCAACCTCTAGAGAGACACCGTTTAGGATTTTTTTCTCTCCAATCGAATAATGAATATCCTTACACTTTACATCCATAAGTCTAAACCACCTTCCTACGATTTTTAGTCACAATATAAATAAAGAAAGGTGCGCCAACCAAGGCTGTAAAGATACCGATAGGTAACTCCGCATTTTTAACGAGGATTCTAGCCAAGACATCTGCCCAAACCACAAATAAGGAACCTAGGAGAGTTGCTACTGGAAAAAGCTTACGATAATTAGTCCCGACTATACTTCTAGCGATATGAGGGGTAATCAAGCCGACAAAGCCAATAATACCACAACTAGCAACCATGACGGCTGTTATGACTGCAACGATGGCAATATAAAGATACCAATAGAGTTTAAGTGGAATCCCTAAAGTCAAAGCTGCTTCATCTCCCATCATCATGGCATTGAAGACACGATACTGAGTTGAGAAAAAGAGAAAGGCCAAACCAACCACTACTGCTGGAAGCATCAAATCTGACCAAGATGTTCCTGTCAATGAACCCATGGTCCAAAACTTAATGGTCATAACACTGTCCGCTGTCGCTCCAATAGAGATTATAAAATTGGCAAAGGCAATAAAGAGGGCATTAACAACCGTTCCAGATAAAATCAAACCAGAGGTGGTCACTCTCCCTTGCATAGAGGCAATGATTAAAACAAGAACCGTCGCTAGGATAGCCCCCACAAAGGCACCCAAGCCTACCACAGCTTTAAGGCCTAAAATGATGGCCAAGGTTGCTCCAAAAGTTGCTCCTGCCGAGATGCCTAAAATGTAGGGTTCGGCAATCGGATTATTGACAGTTGACTGCATGACACTCCCAGACATGGAAAGGCCTGCACCAACTATTAACCCCAGGAGAACCCTAGGAACTCGCATATTCCAGATAATAGCTTCAAGTGGTTTGGCTATGCTTTGACTGGCAATTGGAAGCCCCAATTTACTGAAGATGACACCATAGGTATCACCTATATCTATAGTGACCGCTCCTAAAGAAACTGCTATAAAAACTGACGTTACTACTAAAAATAGAAGCAAACAAAGCAGGCTTAGGTAGCGGGAAAAAACAAGATGTTTTGTTTTTTTAAAAGGCATTAGCACCTCCTTTCCACCTGTAATGTCAGAAAATTTTGACAATACCCTTCTAGTATAACATGCCTCAAAAAGATGGGCAAGGTCATTTGAGTGGAAAAAAAGAGCAGTCACTTAACTACTCTTAGGATTTAACCTTCTCCATACTACTACTAGCAATTCTCATAGCAAGAAGAATTATCAATACCTTAATCACAAGGGATAACCAAAGGCTCTCCTCCGTTGATGACAGTTGCGATAAAGCATTGATTAGCGCATGGGTCATGACACAAAGCCAAAGACTTCTGGTCTTTGTATAAATAGCGGATAAGATGAAACAATTGCTTAATAAGCCTAGCAAGAAAGGCAATAAATGAATCGTGGCCAGAGACCCATCAATGTAAAAATAGAGGATATGCCACAGTGACCAGGCTACAAAGGTACAAAGCGTGGACACTAGATAGGTTAACTTTTCTTGCAAAGCGGGCTGGAAAAAATAGCGCCAACCGATTTCTTCGATACCACCAAAGACAAGGGCTTTACAAAATAACATAATGGGGAGATACCAAACTTGGATAAGCATACCTCCACTCAGGATCGGTGGTAGAAAATCCAAACCTAGAAAAATAAGAACTAAGAGATAGTTACTGAGAGGCTGTTTGATTTGGAAAAAATCTCTGACAAGTTGTTTAAAACTGGAGTGATGATAGCGGATGCTAACATAGCCTCCCCAAATAGCTGATGACAAGCCACCTAAAATAAGGGTAAAAAGGCCAATTGGAGTTCCATAATCAACCCTAACTCCTCCTGCTCTTAGCAGCCAAACTAGGAGACTGACCAGTAAAATCTGTCCAAGGGTCCCTGCCAGATAAAGCAACAAGGCTTCTTTTCTTTTCATATCTTGCTTCCTTTTTCTCCTCTATTCAAACTTTCGTCTCACGATAACCTAGTCCATATCCACCCATTTGTCATTATCCATGATAAAGGGTTTGGCTAGACCTGGTCCGGTATAGTCCTTGTACTTGGTTGTCAGATACTTGTAGCAATCTTTCTTACTAGCAAATTTTATAGCTTGGTAGGGCTCTTCGAAGGTCAATTTTTCAACAAATAAATAACCATCTGTCGTAGGGACTAAGACTCCGACGTGACCGACAAAAAGGGAATCTCCATCCAGATTATCGTGGACAACGACCGACAGCATGCGTGCCTTGTCATCAAAGGTGAACTGCTTGTAGTAATCCTCCATATGCTTGGCATGAACCTTGACATCTTGGGTGGCCTCAGTCTTGACCCTTGAAAAGAGAATGTCAAAGTCTGCCTGGTCCTTGGCATTAAAGAGCTTGCCCTTGTCAATGGCGTCCTTGTCTTGGAAAAGGAGCTCAGTATCACTTTTGACTTGAGGAATCTTGATTTTGCCTTTCAGTAGCGTGTAGGTGTTGATACGGCAGTTGGTACCGATAAAGTCACCATGCTTGGCTGTCCACAGGCTACTGATTTTTTCCACATCATAGTCTGTTTTGGTAAATGGCGCAAAACTCCCAGAAAGACCTACAGAACCCACGGTGTCATTGTAATCAGTGACGAGATTGATAAAGTTATCCACACTCTCCTCGTTCAAATGTTTCGAGAGTATGGCTCGCACCTCACTAAGACTGGCCTTACTATTTAGGTTGGAGTAGCTTGGTTGCTCCACCTTTTTGTGGATATGTGCAAAAACTGCTAAACCGACGAGTAATAAGCTAGCAATAGATAAAAGAATTAGCGTCTGTTTTTTCAAAGTTTTCATAGGCGCCTCCTTAGCTTCATTATACCAGATTTTGACAGCTACTTAATCTCAGGATACTTTTCCACAAGAAAAAGCCTTGGCAACAAGGCTTTAGATTGAAGATAAAGGCTTTTACTTGAGACTTTCCTTAGGTGATAGCGGACGCCAGCGAACTTCTTCGAAGTTCCATGGCTAATTTTTGAGCCTATAGTCTCAATAATTCCGAACGCCTGAAATACCAATTCTTCAGGCGTTTTTATCACGGCGTAAAGTCTCAGTATAGGCTCACACCGTTTGAAGACTATGGATTTTTATCATTTTTTCTCTATTCTTTATTATTTCCAAAATAGTTGTTCAATTTTTATTATATTATCTACAACTTTCTCAGGACTTTCCGATAAATCATTATCAATCCAGGATGAGATAATGGTTTCAAAAGATGTAGAGAAGGCTTTTATCACAATTTCATCTGAAATCTTCGTCTTTTTCTTGATCTTTTCTCTAATAGCTGGGTTGTTATTTATAAGATCACAAATAAGTTGTTGAACCTTATCTTTAAATTGAACGTGAGGTGCTTTTGAAATTGCTTTAAAATGTTTATAGTCATTTTTTATTAATAGTAGAGCCTTTAAAAGCATGTCCTCTTTATCTAAATTTCCTTGAGCTAAAATCTCCCAAAATCTTTTCATTGTCTCTGTTCCGATAGAGTATGCTAAATCATCCTTATCAAGAAAATGTTGATAAAATGTTCCCCTACTAACATTTGCTCTCTGAGTTATATTTCCAATGGTTATTTTTGAGTACTCCATTTCAAGTAGGAGGTCTATCAAAGCAGACTTGAGGTTAGTAACGCTATTAGTCTTTCTTTTCTTTGTCATTTTTTCCTTAATTAAACATATTGTTTGATGTTGTCATGGTCAATATATGGGTATTATTATATTCTTTTTATGTGAATTATAAAAGTTAAAAAAGACTGTTTTATGTTCACGAAGATAATTGATGCATCATTAATCATTTAACAAAATAATTAATGAAGGGAATAGAATTTAATGACAAAATCAAGAAAAATTCTAGGATTTATAGGTCTAGTTTTAGCACTCTTTATGGGAGCTTTAGATGCCACGATTGTTAATATCGCCCTACCAAATATTATGGAAGACTTACATACAGGATTGACTGATACAAGTTGGGTAGCAACAATCTATGTTTTAGCAATGTCTGTATTTATTATTACTGTTTCAAAACTCGCTGATATCTACGGTAGAAAATTGGTTATGCTAATTGGTGTAGTCATATTTGGCATCTTCTCATTCGCATGTATGGCGGCTGATTCATTATTACTTTTAATTATTTTTCGGTTATTCCAAGGAATTGGAGGTGCCATATTAACTCCAATTGTTCTCCCCATGGGAATTGAACTACTTGGGAAAGAGAATACCAGCCGTATTACTGCTATTATGGGTACCTTCAGTGCCTTAGCTGCAGCGGGGGGACCAGTAATTGGTGGTTTAATTGTCCATTGGACAACATATCATTGGATTTTTGGTATTAATGTTCCAATCGCTATCTTTGCATTCTTGATGATTCTAATGGGAACAAAAGAATCATATGATTTAAAAATTTCAAAGAATATTGACTGGCTAGGTATTATTTTTCTTACTTGTACTTTAGGTGGACTTATATTTGGTTTATTAGAAGGTCACGAGTATGGTTGGGCATCACAAACCATCATAGCTAGTTTTATTATTAGTGTTGTAGGCCTATTTTTCTTTTTTTTAACCGAAAGAAGAGTAAAATCACCTATCATTGACTTAAATTTATTCAAGGAAAGTACATTTACATCTTCAAGTATTATTTATATGATTTTTGGATTTGCGATTATCGTACCTTCATTGATCTTAAACTATTTCTTGCAAAATGTTCGCAACTATTCTGCTTTGCATTCAGCATATCTTATTATTCCCACATCTTTAGCTATCGTAGTAGGTATGCTGTTAGCAACTAAGATGTACCAAAAAATTAGTGCAAGATTGCTCATTAGTACCGGTTTGGTTATTACAGCAGGTGGATTATTTATGCTTAGTCTTATTCAGTATAATACCTCACAAAGCCTCATTGTTTGTTGTAATGTAATTATTGGTTTAGGACTAGGATTTATGGCAATGTCCTTAACATCATCAGTAAAATATTTACCAATTAATAAGGCTGGAATTGGGTCAGGTATCGTTAATGCTTCTAGATATATTGGACAGGCCATTGGTATGGCTCTTCTCGTTACCATTTTAAATAGTAATGTCAATATTGCTAAAACACAAATTAAGGAAACAGCGTATAACCAAATTGAAAAATGGGTTTTATCAACAGACGTAAAAAAAGTTGCTAAGAAGGAAATTTCAAAAACTTTCGACACGACTAAGAAAAGTAATAGTATTTCAACCAAACAAAGTAATATGGTTGAGGCAATCAAAATAGCTGCTCAAAAAACAGATAATCTTCCAGAACCTAAAAAGGGGAGTAATTATAGAAAGATTTATGATGCAAATCAGTTATTAATCAATGGAGTTGAAACTGTTAGTTCAAGTGTCCCACAGTTATCAACTAGTTTGAAAACTATCTCTGGAGGACAAGCTAAAGTTGGTACAGCTATTAAATTATTAGCTCAAAAGGATGAATTAGCATCTGCTCTTAAAGTCATTGTTAAAGAAAAAAATGAGCAGTTAAGCAGGGCATTTGATAATGTATTTATTGTAGGAGCAACCATTGTATTGATATGTACTCCATTAGCTCTGATGACAGAAAAGCGAAAAGATGAATAACTAAGTTATTTTATAATAGGAAAAGCCAGTCTAAACTTTAGGCTGGCCCTTTTATATAATTTAAATAGTAAGTAAACAGATTTGGAACATAGAAAATCTTTTGTTCACTTATATTGTATTTTTAAGATGTAAAATTTTTCTTTCAAACCTCTTAAACCATCACTTGTCATTCACAATATTGGCAAAGGCTTCTTGGATGTCCTTATTATTGGTAGGGTACATATAATACATGTTCTCAGGATTCCCCTGATTTTGCATGGAAACTAGGACCACTGGTTGACCTTTATGGATGGTGAAATGGTAGAGAATCATGGCGGAACCTGAATACCCGTAGCTGTCTACAATGATATAGTCGGCTATCCCTGTACCATCGTCAGAAAAGGCAACGTCTACCTTTTGTTGGTTGGTCATTGGGGCATTTTGTTCAGTCTTTTCACCTACAATAATGCGGTTATTTTTAGCAAAAGACATGGCACCAAAGAAATCATCACTTCCGTTAGGTGTTAGCCTTCTATAACTTTCTTGATTCATCTTGTGCCCAAACTCCACCATGTAACTTGCAAGCTTGGCAGCCTTGTCACTATTCCAAAGGGCTGTCGTATTGGTTGGGCTAGTCTGGCTGGACTGGCTCTTGCTTTTCACTCTGTAATAAGACGTGTAAACCACCCCTGGCCCAGCAGACTCTGGAATTTGAACCAAACGATCTGTGTCTTTGACAGAATTGTCCGGAGACGGTGCTGCTTGATTGGCTGGCACAGGCACAAAAGGATTGACCCCATGCCCTGGACCATTGTCCGCAAAATAAAACATAGGCTGACCGTTGAAATCTTTAACGACAGTCTTGCCATCAGTACTTCCTGTCTCTTCAGACTTTGTGAGCCCTGACTTGGTAATGGTCACAACATGACCACCGTCAGAAACCCAGTCACCTTCGATGCTTGAAAAATCACCATTTCGAATAGCATCCACATCCATGGCAGGCGTTTTGGCTTCTGATGAGGCATTCTGACTTTGAGAACTAGAGTTTGAAGACGACTCAGAAGCTCTGGAACTCGATTGTTTAGACTTGTCTGAGGAAGACGTTTGACCAGTCTGACTGCTTGACGAAGAGGCCGCAAGGGATGACATTTGTTGAGCTTGTGAATGAAGGGAATGCCAAGCAAAAATGGCACCACCACCAAGAAGCGTCATACAAGAAACTGCAAGAACTGACGCTGCGACCTTATGAGTCACAACATACTGACTTAAGGTTTGCCAAAAGCTCTTCTTAGATGCTAACAATAAGCTCTCTACTTCTGCTCGATTAGCCAAGAGACTACCATTTTGTATCGCCTCGTCGACCTCTGTCATCTTTGGGCGACGTCCATAAATCTTTATAAAATAGGTTAACCATTCTTCTGCTTTCATCTCATCTCCTTTTTGAAGCGTAATAGTTTCATTGTAGCATAAATTGGGGATTCTAGTTGACTTGTAGAAAAGAAAAAACTGCAAGCAAGTAGCCGCAGTTAGTGTATAAACTTGATCCTTATTTCTGAGTATTGACAAGTTTTTTTAGATAAGTATAGCCCAGATAGAAAAACAAAAGCGCTAAAAGAATAAAGAACCCCATGACGAGTTTGGTCCCACCTAATTGATAAGCAATGTAAACAAAAGTATTAACCTTAATCTGACCACCCGTTTTTTCCAATAGCGAAAGGCTCTGTGAGTAATAGTGACCAAGCCAAATAGCCCCTAGCCCTAATAACGGATAAATAATGACACCCAAGACAGGATTCTTTTTTAACAAATTATCTAACATACATCCCCCAATTTTTTTAATGCTATAGTAATAGCTTACCAAAGAATGACTAGAAAAGCAAAGTGCCTCCCATTGCACAAAAATCAAAAGGAACCGAGCCAAGAAGCTGGTTCCATTGTAAATCTAAAAGACGACACGTGTTCCATGAACTTGCTCAAGGCCAGGTATGGCAAGAAATTGGTCACGATTAGCCACGGAGATACCACCTCCTGCTAAAATATCCAACTGACCATCTGCTAGCTGAACCAATTCTGCATAAGATTTCAAGCGTAAGTCTAGAGCAGTCTCAGGAGTCCCAGCACGGGTGAGGAGACGCGTCACTCCATTTTCCTTAAGACACTGAATAGCACTAGGCTGGTCTGCTTTAGGGATTTGGTCAAAGGCCATATGCATGGTGACCTCTAGGTCTCGACTAGCATCTAACAAGGTCTTTAGAGCTTCTGTATCGAGTTGGTTTTCTGAAGTCAAAGCACCTAGTGCAAAGCCGTCAACACCCAATTCACGCGCACACTTGATATCTTCTAGCATGATAGCTAATTCCTGCTGGCTATAGACAAAGTCGCCCCCTCGTGGACGAATCATCACTATCACCTTAGCCTTATAATCCTTGGCCAACTCAACAGCCGCCTTTATAACACCATAAGAAGGTGTCGTGCCTCCAACAGCCAGATTATCACACAACTCCACGCGTTGAGCACCGGCTTGAAAAGCTTTTTCTAAATAAGTCACATTCTCTGCACAAAATTCATACATTGGCATACTGAACCTCCAATTAGTTGTAGTAGCAAGGGGATTGACTATCAGTTTCTCTTTTGATAACCCCATAACACTATAGCAAATGATAGCAATTGCCATAGAAGGATTCTCACAATCTGCAAACTATCTGCTTCAGAATTTGAAACCACATGAACTAGATTTGAAGCAAGATTATTAAAAAAATGATCTCCTAACCCAAACCATAAGGAACCTGTTATTTTGTAGAGTAAGGACCATTTGATACTCATCATTCCCGCTAAGATAACATAGCCAATGCCCATGGCGATGAGATTTACGAGTGACGATTCTCCTTGAAGATAATCTCTTAAAGGCATTACCAAGTGCCATATTCCAAATAGGAAGGCTATAAAGAATAGACTCTTGCGGTACGAAAGCCCTTCAAGAATTTTTGTGAAAAGGCCACGAAATATTCCTTCTTCCATCCAGACATTTATCAGGTTAAACAACACACTTGAGAGAATAAGTAAGATTCCTGCTTGAGATACTTTTTCGTTTGTTAAGGAAAAACCACTGGCGTAAAACGATAAGTGAACATTGCCATGAAGAAACAAGAGAACAATGCACTCAACTGTATATGCAAAGACGGAACACACTAAACCAAAGAGCAGGCCCTTCCCTATACCACTCACTATTCCGTCAGGACTGAAACCAATATCTTTCCATCTTAAATTACAAATTGAAAGGACTCCCCACAGTAGAAAAATTCCAAAAAGCTTATGTAAAAAATTCTCAGATAAGAAGGTTTCATCCGTCCTAATATAGAAGTATTCAATTAGCCTTGCTACTGAGCAGATAACAAATATAATTGAACAACTTAAAATAGGTTTCTTTATTAGTTGATTTAGCATATCTTCCTTTCAAATAAGTCTATTATAAAAGTTAATTCAATATTTCACTCAGTCCAATTCCTTCTCTAGTTCTTTTAGAAAGGTGATTAAAAATTGATGGCGACTTTCTGCCATTTGTTTGGCAGTCTCCGTGTTCATTTCATCTTTTAAGAGGAGCAACTTGTCGTGGAAATGTTGGACGGTATCAGTAAGGGGTCTCCCTTTGTGGCCACCATAGGAAAAAGTTCGCGCAATTCCTACAGCTCCTATCGCATCCAGGCGGTCTGCATCCTGGACAATCTTGCCTTCTAACGATTCTGGATGCTTACCGCGATTTTTGCTGAAAGAAACAGCATTGATAACCCGACAAATCTGGTCGATTTGCTTTTTAGGAGCACCAATCTCTTCTAGAAACATGCGAGCATTCGCATTATTCTCTGTTTGAAACATTTTATAATCATCAGCATCGTGAAGAAGAGCTGACAAGCCCACTATCTCCAGATCACATAGACCTTCTGCTTGTGCGATTTTCATAGCATTGGTATAGACGAGAAGGGTATGAGCCACATCATGGCCATCCGCTCGATCAGCAAATAAGGTTTTAACATACTGCTTAGCAGCAAAAATTCGTTCTTCGATCATCGTTCTTGTCCTTTGTCGTTTCTTACTTCAATCAATCTCATTATATACCTTACGAGCCTTTTCAAGATCGTAATATTGATCAAATTCTTCTATGGTTTGTGTTGTATGGGCTTGTCCATCCTTTGATAGCTCAGCTGGAATCGTGACATCATGGTAAAGATTCACACCCTTCTTCATAAAGAGTTCATATACTGACAAGCCCCTTGAATATCGATCAGCACTGTTCTTAGGACTTAAAATCATCACTTTTGTATCCTTTTTGTTAAGCAATCGATAAGCTTTCGAAGATTTCTTAAATTGTGTTTTTGAAAGGTCCTTGGGATCAATAGAAAAACTAGCATCATCTAGAGGTAAATATTCCAAACTACCCTGATTTTTATCTAAAGCGACGTATAACTGAACTATAGGTTTCTTTCCATATACCTGTTCTATTAAACGATCATTTTGTTCCAGTTTATAAGTTTCCAAGTCTAGAAACATCATCTTCCGAACGGTAGAATCCTTTAGACTTCGGATCTGTAGTGCAGCTAGTTCTCTTCCATTGGAACTATATATAGCCCCTAATTCTGTTGGGATATAATTGGAATCAAAATCCTCTACAATTTTGTATAAATCAATTTCTTTTTCTTCTTTTAGTTTCTTTCCTTCGATCTTATAAAGGCTCAACGTCCAATATTCATCTTTTGATGGGCGCTCCTCGTAATAATAAGGACTGTCTTTCATTTTTATATTGGAACGCAAAATATGGTGAACTCCAACCTGAATGCGCTTGAGGTTTAAAGAACCTCCATACTTCATCTTCTTTTGATCTTCCTCAGGCGTTACTGATTTCCAGTGTGCGATGACACCTGCACCATCTGCAATCATCTCATAGTCATCAATTTTTGCTTTTCCACTATATTGACTAAATTGACGATAATACTGCTCTTCATATGTATGATAAGAAAACCAGATGACCCCAATGGATGTGAGGAGAACCAGCAAAGAATATATGACTTTTTTCTTTGTAATTTTCACGATTTTAACAGATCCTTTCTTGAAATATACCAGAATCAAAGCTATAATTTCTGACCACATTTTAACTCTCAATCATACACTATGACTCTACCGTCTTCATATGCAGAGAACATCGAACTCTCCGGACTAACATATGACACGGAACCATGTGAATCCATATCACTAATTGATAGGTCCCTATGGTTATCAACAAATAAATAAGATTTTCCTTATTTTTTAAATGTTCGATACTTACTGTTATACTGAATAACAGTTTCTTTACTTCCTTCTTTAAAAGTAATCTGATTTCCAGAAAAATCCACCCAAGTCGACTTATCTAGAGAAGCAGTTTTAGATGATTTATTCTTAACAACTAGATAAAACCGGCCATCTGTAATAGCATTCAATTCTTGTTCTTATTTGATATAGACCATGATCATTGCTACAGGAATTAGTAAAAGCAGCCATATTCTAAACTTAGGGGGAACGAATGACCCTATTTTTTTGATGACTGCTATTACGACTAAAACCATCACATACAATAAAAATGGCGGGATTAAAAGGAGAATGATTTTCCATGCTTTAAAGAAAGCAAGTCCTTTGTTTAATTGGACTAGCTTAACTTTAATCAGTTTCATTCCTTATATTTTTAACGTAACTTCTTATTGTTTCAAATTGGGCGAAACACTCTTCTTCCCTAAGTTCTCGCTATCTAGATAGGATAGAGCCATTTGGACCAAATACAATCTTTCATCTTCTTTCACAATGGTACGAAATAGCTCCATTGCGCCAGTTCTATTTCCTTTTAAGAACTCATTGAGTGCTTTTAGGTACGTAGATTCCAATTGAAAGAACTTGAGGTTCGTTACTTCATTTAAAATGGCATCATTAGTTTCTTTTTTTACCAGTATATCGTAGCGAGCTCTGTAGGCTTTTTTGGTTGATTCATAATCTAATAGATATTTAGAAAGTAACTTCTCAAACTCATCTTCTTTCAAATTAGGATTTGAAAAAAGGCTTGCATTCAATAGAAATTCGTTTAATTTTACTTGCTCATCTTTTGTAAACTGCTGATTCTTTTTGAGTTCGTTTACAACTGCTTTGATAGAAGAATAGTCACCAATCATATAGTAATAGTAAAGTGTTGCAACCAATATTCTCACCTTAATAGTTTTGAATTTCTTCCCTTTTTGGTTCATCATATAGCTTAGCATCAAGTCAAGATTGATATCCTTATAGATGAGACTGTACAATTTTTTACCAAAAAGAATTTCTTTAATAAACAGTAAAATCAACTCAATCAGCAAGTAAATCAAAAAAGAAATGACTGCTATTTTCTTACTTTGGGTCACTTGTACTGCATATAGAAACGGTAGGGCTATGATAATCAGCATGAATATCACTGGTCTATTGTACCGTTTTCTTAGTTCTTTATATGCGGTCACTTAAATCTCCTTAGTTCTCATTTTATTAGGATTTAGCATTTGTTTGCTCTGTCTTAAAATAAGTCACTTAATTTTCAGCTTAATTGTAAAACTCTGTGGTTCCACCTACCATCATACTGAAATTTTGCAACTGAGGCAACTTCCTCAATAGATGGAAATAGTTGTAAGAAAAAAGCACCTATCGGTGGTTAGATGCTAGACAAACTGTTTTTCCCATAAAACAATCTAAATGATGCTGAAAAAATTAAAACCGAACTATACTATATAGGCTCATTCAAACATAAACTGAAACTTTCCGCCGTGAGAAAAGTGCTAGGAACACTATTGTTTCTAGCACTCGGGAGTTTTGAAACCTTAGGTTCAAAACTAAGTCATGGAACTTCTTCGAAGTTCGCTGACGTCCGTACTCACCTAAGGAAAGTTTCTAAGAGGAATTTTTCTTGATTTTAACCACCTCTCAGTGGTTACTACTTCTTCTTTTGTGGAAAAAGCGGGAGACCAAGTTTGGCAATCTTCTCCGCTGGGGTCTTCATGCCATCCTTGACCCATTTGGAAATCACTGAAACAATAGCCGAGCTCCAGAAGGAATTGAGGTAGCTACCGGCACCATTTGATGAGCTACCATTTCGTTTTTCCAAAAAATCATAAACTGCCTTGGTCAATACCTGCTCAAAATTATAATCAATGGCAAGACTGATGATTTTGGCTTCTTTTTTGACTTCCTTAAGGAGATAAACCCAGACTTGGTAAAGATCCGTCTTGAGATTATAGCCGTCCAAGGACTTAGTAATCTTTGCAATGCTAGACTCAAAAATAGATTTCAAAATCTCTTCCTTAGAACCATAATTGCGATAAAAGGCAGCACGAGATACACCCGCACGCTCAACCAGTTCCGATATGGTAATCTTTTTAAAGTCTTTTTTCTCCAACAATTGCAGGAGAGAAATTTCAATGGATTCTCGTGTAATTGCTTTGTTTTCTTGGTTAAATCGTTTGAGATTTTCCAAGGATTTCTCTGAGATTTTTCTTTCTGCCATAACATTCACTTTCTATCTGTCACACCTGATGAGATCTGCTTTGATAGCAATGCACTTCATGATAAAATTGTAAAAGAAGACTAATAACTTGTCAATGTACATTATGCAGATATGAGGTGTAACCTATGAAATGGAAAATTATTGCGGATTCAGGCTGTGACTACCGTTCTTTGGACAATCTGGCACCAGATACGGAGTTTGTCAGTGTTCCTTTGACTATCCAAGTGGGCGAGACCATTTACAGGGATGATGCCCAACTCAATATTGATCAAATGATGGAGGAAATGTATGCGACTACGACTGCTTCTAAGTCTGCCTGTCCGAGTCCTGATGATTATATGAAATCCTTTGAAGGAGCGGACAATATCGTCGTCGTGACGATCACTGGAACCCTTTCTGGTAGCTACAATAGTGCTGAAATCGCTAAGAAAATTTATCTGGAAGAGCATCCTGATACTAAGATTCACGTGATTGATAGCCTGTCAGCTGGTGGCGAGGTCGACCTTATCGTTCGTAAACTCAATCACTTAGTCGCTGAAGGCCTTGATTTTGACCAAGTCGTTGATGGCATCACAGCTTATCAAGCCAAGACTAAGTTGCTCTTTGTTTTAGCCAAAGTTGATAATTTGGTGAAGAATGGTCGTCTAAGTAAACTAGTTGGCACCGTTGTTGGACTCCTCAATATCCGTATGGTCGGTGAAGCTAGTAAGACAGGTACTCTTGAATTGCTTCAAAAAGCCAGAGGTCAAAAGAAAGCCATCAAAGCTGCCTTTGATGAACTCCTCAAGGCTGGTTATGCTGGAGGCCACATTACGATTGCCCACCGCAACAATGAAAAATTTATCGAGCAATTCTCTGAATTGGTTCGTGAAAAATTTGCCCAAGCAAGCATCGAAGTCCTTCCTACTTCTGGACTCTGTAGCTTTTATGCTGAAGAAGGCGGACTCCTTATGGGGTATGAAATTTAAGACGACATTGAAAAGAGGCTGGACTACATGTTCGGTCTTTTAAAAATCAGATTATGCTATTTGATAATCAGCAGAATAGGATTATAAAACTAAAAATTCTTTCTTGACAATCCAACGTAATCGCTTTCATCACCCCCTTCATTTATGGTAAGATGGAAGTGACGCATTAGTGTCATATTCTTAAAAATTAAAATACCCTTATTAAACATGGAGACGCTTTATGAAACAGAAACATTCACATTTTCTAATCCCTGGAATCCTTCTTCTAGGGATCGTTTTGCGGGCCCCGTTCACAACCTTGTCTACGGTCTTATCAGACATTGCTTCTGGTCTAGGCGTTGAGGTCAGTTCTCTCGGTCTCTTGACAAGTCTCCCTCTCTTGACCTTTGCGATATTCTCACCTTTTGCGGCTAGCTGGGCCAAACGCTTTGGTATAGAAAGACTCTTCCTCGGTGTTTTAATTGTGATGACACTTGGTTCTGCTTTGCGTACCCTTAATCTCCCTCTTCTTTATGTGGGAACGCTGTTAGTCGGAGCTGGAATTGCCTTTATCAACGTCCTTCTCCCAAGCCTAATTCAGGCTAACGAGCCAAATCAGTTAGGATTCTTAACCACACTCTACATTACAGCCATGGGATTATCCACAGCCGTAGCTTCATCAGTTGCCGTTCCAATCACTAAGGCAACCTCATGGCAAGGTTTGGTCTGGGTATTGACCGCGGTCTGTGCCTTAGCTCTTGTAGTTTGGCTTCCTAATGTCCATCACAATCATTACTTAGAACAAGAAACTTCTACCAGCGAAAATTCAGGCAGTTGGTATAAGAGTGGCAAGGTCTGGGCTATCATGATTTTCGGTGGATTACAATCACTCTTCTTCTATACCACTATCACTTGGCTCCCAACCATGGCTACACAAGCCGGTGTTGGTGATGCCAATGCCGGAATTCTAGCTTCCGTTTTCACACTGACGAGTATTCCATTCTCTATGATCGTTCCTAGCCTAATCACTAAACTTTCTGATCGTAACCGCCATTTGATGCTAGTGGCTACCGTCCTAGCAGGACTCATCGGAGTTTCCATGCTTCTAATCAATACAGACAGCTTTGTGTATTGGTTAGTCCTTAACCTCTTAATCGGAAGTTCTGCTAGTGTCCTATTCCCTTACATGATGGTTGCCTTTTCAATGAAGGCTAGCACGCCTGAAAAAACAGCCCAACTATCAGGTTTAGCCCAAACCGGAGGCTATATCTTTGCAGCCCTTGGTCCAGTCTTGTTCGGTTCAAGCAAACAACTCTTTAACTCTTGGACCCCTGCTGTTTTAATTCTTCTTGTCTTGACCATAATCATGGGAATTGCCCTTTACAAAGTTGAAAAAACAGACCTTATTTTGTAAGAGAAAAACTAATAAAAGAAAATGCCCCACAAGTTGTAGCTTGTGGGGTGTTATTTTGCGTGCGGCGAATGAATGCAACTTTTAAATACAAAGGTCGAAGTATTCGTATTTGTCTTTCGACAAGTTCCCTTAACCACAGAACCCTATTTCTCTAGCCAAAAGAACGCTTGGTTTAACATCTCTTTTGCTTGTCCAATCATACACGGTCCATGAGAAATAATAATATTCTTAGGTTCCCATTTCTTTATTTTGTGATAACTCCTCAAAGCTTGTTTTTTGCCAAATAAGAAACATATTCTTAAATCTCTTGGTGTTTTACCATTTGGATAGTGATTATCGCCTATTTTAAACAGTAGCTTTTCAAAAATCGATACATTCTCAGTTTCTATATTTTCAATAAGATCCGTTAAAATCAGAGTTGAACTTTCATTATGGAAAAAAACAACCTCTTTTACATAAAAACTTCCCTCAAATGTTGTAAAAAGAATTTCTTCGTTCCAATTGGCCTTGCTTAATTCCTGACCATAATCCAAACTCATTCCCGATTTTCTGGCACGCTTTTGAACACCACTAGCTAGCCAAACTTTTGCTTCAGGAAATAGTTGATGCCATTCATCTATATAACTATAATGTAAGACATTGGGTGCAATAAGGTGTTTTACCTCACCTAATTGCTTAATTTCAAAAAGCAAATTGTCACTAGGCTTAATCGGTGAATGCACCCAAATACCACCATTCTTCAAACGGATAACCGTCATTCTAGTTGAAAAAGGCACTTTGAATAATTTGAAATCCATCTGTACTTCTTCCCCATCTACAATCCATAGGTTATCTGCTATCTTTTTTAAGGAATTGAGGGGACTATATTTTTTGACTTCCATGAGACTCTGCTTTCTAAATTAATAAAGTATAATCAATCATTATTCTCCAAAAATGGAACAACCAAGTCAATCCACTCTTGAGGTAGGTAGGCTGATAAATAGCCATGATTATAGCCTTTTGCCTCAAACAAGATAGTGTTGGGATGCAGCTGCTCAAATAACCTAGCTGATTCCTTAACACATTTCAATTCTTTTTCACCATAAATATAGAGAACCTGCGCCTTGCTCGCAGAAATTGTGTCCTTCAGCTTGTAACGTCCCATATAGGTTTTGTAAATGGTCACCAATGTTTTGATAGGCGTCCTTGGCAGGTCCTCCATATAATAATTTTTTATCTCGTCTGGGTAAGCTAATTGGGGATAGAATTTATTCATTAAGCTTAACTGAAGTTTACAAGAGGACTTACTAAACATCAGTTTACCAAATAGAGACACTAGAAAGATGCTGATTTTAGCTAACCTTGGTTGAGGAATACAGAGGCTTCCGTCTATGATGGCCTTCTCAGCAATTTCACTGTCTAAAGACAAAAGCTCCATGGCAATTTGACCACCAAGTGAAACACCACCGATTGCTAACAATTTCCCACCACAGTTTGCTTTGATATAGTCTAGAATCTCCAAAGCAGAATCTTCAGTAGAAACATAATCAAGTTGATATTCCTCGCCGTGGCCATTCAAAGTGGGTAGAATAACACGGTATTCTTCTGACAAGATTCGTGCTTGACGAAGATAATTCCACCAAGAACTGCCACCACCATGTATCAGTAAGATAGAAGGCAAATTCTTATCCCCAAATTCATGGAATTTCATGTTTAGACTCCTTACTTTAGGACTTTCACTTGCTAAATCCTTGTTTAATCAGCTCGTAGAAGCAAAGCTACACACTCCACGTGTCCTGCTTCATGTAATTGAACACTAGTTTCCTTGAACTCTTTGGTATATTTTTGGCTCATTTGGACATCTCCTTTGGTTAGATACTATTCTACCAAAACGTGTCCATAAAATCATACTAACATCAGTTCACTTACTTTGACAAAGTGGAGGTATCTATCCTCAAGACCCTCAATGCATTCCATACTGCTAGTAGCGTTACACCAACATCTGCAAAGATGGCCTCCCACATATTAGAAATTCCCAATCCACTTAGAACCAAGAAAATTAGTTTAACTACAATAGCCAAGGTCATGTTTTGTTGGGCTATTCTGACTGTCTTTTTTGCCAGTCGAATGACTTGAGGAAGTTTTCCAAGGTCATCATCCATCAGTACAACATCTGCTGATTCAATGGCTGCGTCCGAACCTAGCCCTCCCATAGCAATACCAACATCTGCCCTAGCAAGAACCGGTGCATCATTCACCCCATCTCCAACAAAGGCAACAGCCTGCTGAGACTGAGTCAGAATTTCCTCAAATGTACTCACCTTATCCTGAGGCAAGCAATCTCCAAATGCATCATTAAAGGCAAATTGCTGTGCAAATTCATCAACCACTGCCTGACGATCGCCTGAAAGGAGAACCGTCTTTTTAATTCCGACTGCCTGTAAATCCTTCAAGGCCTCGATGCTCGTCTCCTTCACTTGGTCTGTGATAAGGAAATAGCCTAGAAAATGACTGTCCTCTGCCAAATAGAGAACTGTTCCTGTGCTGTCAATAGCTGGATAAGCAATCCCTTGAACTTCCATTAATCTAGCATTCCCAAGATAGAGCTGTCTGCCATCTACCCTACCGGACATGCCCTGCCCTGGTAGCTCGGTAATCTGACTCACCCTATTCTCGTCCACTTCCTGTCCATAGGCTGTTCGAATAGAGTTTGCGATTGGATGATTGGAATAGCTTTCCAGATGGGCAGCGAGGTACAGAATATCATCCTCGACACCTTCTGCGTTGACAACGGTATCCACCGCAAAGATACCTTTTGTAATTGTCCCCGTCTTATCAAATACGACCGTATCCAACTTGGCAAGAGCCTCTAAATAATTCCCACCTTTCACTAAGACACCTAATTTAGATGCTCCCCCTAGCCCGCCAAAGAAACTCATTGGTACCGAAACCGCAAGAGCACAAGGGCAAGAAATGACTAAAAAGGTAAGTGCCCGATAAAGCCAAGTCGACCACTCCCCTAAACCAAGCAAGGGAGGCAGGCTTGCAAGCAGAAAAGCGATTCCGACAACCACTGGTGTATACACACGCGAAAAACGTGTGATCATCCGTTCCGTCTCCGCTTTTTTATTGCTTGCATTTTCAACTAATTCCAAAATTTTGTTGACCGTTGATTGCGAAAAAGTCTTACTCACTTCAATTACCAATGGACTAGTCAAATTGATCACACCACTTGTAATGTCCTCACCAACGCCAATTTCCCTAGGCAGTGATTCTCCTGTCAAGGCTGACGTATCCAGAATAGAACGACCTTCTCTGACCAGACCATCTAGGGGCACCTTCTCCCCAGGCTTAACTAAAATATGGTCCGCAACCCTTACTGTTTCAGGGTCTACTTGAACGGTTTCTCCCCCCTCTAGTCTCCAAGCCTTATCCGACCGAATATCCATCAATCGTGCAATGGACTGACGAGATTGAGAGGTGGCCTTATCTTGGAAATACTCCCCAATCTGATAAAAAAGCATGACGGCTACTGCCTCTGGAAATTCTCCCAAGAGAAAGGCTCCTAAGGTCGCGATACTCATCAAAAAGTTTTCATCAAAAAGATTACCACGTTGAATATTTTGAACCATCTTGATAAGAACCTTATGGCCGATAATGATATATAGGGTCAGATAATAGACCAGACGAATCCAGAAATACTCCTCTGGCAGGAAAAAGCCGAAGGCAAATAGAATCATAACAGCAAGTAGCAGCTCTTTCGCCCAATCTCGTTTTTCTGGAAGTGCCTCTTCCTTTTTCTCACTGATAACTTCGATTCCAGGTTCAATAGCATCCACCAAGTCAATAATTTCCTTATCTATCCCATCTTCGCTTTTTGTTTCCAAAATCAGCTTTTGAGCTATCAGATTGACAGTGGCAGATTCTACCTGCTCCAATTGATTGACAGCACGTTCAATCTTAGCAGCACAATTGCCACAGTCAATTCCTCGAAGTTCATACTCTTTCTTCATGTTTTTCCTCTTTCAAATGTTTCAGTGTCAAAGACAAGACTGCTGCGACATGATCGTCCGCAAGTTCATAATAGGTCATCCTTCCTTTTTTCTCCCCCTTGACCAATTGGCAGTCCCGCAGATAGCGTAGTTGGTGAGAAATAGCAGACTTGGTCATCTGTAACGCAATCGCTAAGTCTCCGACACAAATTGGATTTTGCCGTACTGCTTGTAAAATCCGCAAACGAGTTGGGTCAGAAATCGCCTTAAAAAAATTGGACATATTTAGCAATGTAACGGTATCAAACTCCGTCTCATGGACCCCTTGAATTAAATCTGGATTACAAGCTGTTAAACACTGTGACATATTTTCTATTCCTCCTATACTAAAGTTGTATCAAGTAACATCATGATTAGAAATCCGGCCATAACCCCACCTGTCGCAATATCGGTATTCTTGTGCTCTTGAGCACCTGGCACAAGTTCTTCCACTGCAACATAAATCATGGCTCCCGCCGCAAATAAGAGAGCATAAGGTAGTAGCTGGGTCATAGACATAACAGCATAGGCCCCTAAAACAGCTGCAATCGACTCAACAATCGCTGACATGGCGCCATAGTAGAAAGCTGATTTCCTACTTCGCCCTTCTACCCGTAGTGGCAAGGACAAGGCAGAGCCTTCTCGAATATTTTGGATGCCAATTCCCAAGGCCAATCCAAGGGCACTCATTCACGTAAAGGAAAGTCTAGTTGCGAGATTTGCCACACTAGCAAATGCCACACCAACTGCTAAGCCCTCTGGTATATTATGAAACACTACCGCCAGATAAAGCAGCATGGTCTTTGATAAGGGTCTTTTGGGATTCAAAATCCCTTCCTTATCACTCATCTGATGATTCAAATGTAGGTCGGGAACCAAATAATTAATAAAGCGGATAAATAAGCCCCCGACAATAGAACCAACAGCCGTCGTCAACCAGTAAAATCTGTTCGTAGCTATTGACTGGCTATAGTCCAAAGAAGGGACAAGCAAAGGCCAGACTGCCGCTGCCGTCATAATGCCCGCTGCCAAGCCCATCATCATATCCATGAATTTTTGATGAATGGTTTTGACAAAAAAGACCAAACTAGCACCGATAAGGGTACAAAACCAGTTGAATAAGCCAGCTAATAAAGCTTGCATTACTGGTGATAGAGAAGAAAAATTACATCTCATACCTCAATAATCGATGATTCAGTTGAACAACCACTCAACTATTATCATTATAGTTGAACACTCGCTCAATTGTCAAGGAAGAAAGTAAAAAAGCTATGAGAAATCCCCATAACTTTGTAAATTATTGAAGCAATCTCGTGTTCTTAGAGAATATCACAATGCCATAAAAAGCCCAAAGGACTATTTGGAATTATCATATCATATAACGCTTCGACACAATTTAACGATTACTATATTGAGAAACAAACTTTACTCCTCAAGAAAGTTAGATGTTCCCAATGCTATCCGTAAGAGTACTTAAAACCTTGAAACATACTGATTTCAAGGTTTTTATAACGTGTTATTGTATCACCTAATTTCTACTGATTTCCATAGATCAAACCTTTCGTGATTTTTTCATATAGGTGGGTACGTTTCTATTCCCTCAAACTCCTTGTCAATGGAAATAAAAACGTACCCACAGTGTAAATGGAAATAGAATTTGAGAATTCCTAACTATCACTTCCACTCACTCCAAAAATTACTTACTCTAATACTTCCCCACCATAAAGCAAAAAGCCTTGCAATCAAGGCTTTTCATTATCCCTTTCGTTCAAAGGTTCTAGGCTTTTACGAGCAAAGCTACACACTCCACGTGGTGCGTTTGCGGAAATAAATCAACCGGTTGTACTTTCTTCAATTCATAGCCCAACTCTTGGTAGAGTTTGATATCACGCGCCATTGTTGCTGGGTTACATGAGACATAGGTAATCTTTTCAGGTTGCATGGCAACACTGGCTTTGATGAAGCTTTCTGTCAAGCCCTTGCGTGGTGGATCCACAATGATAACATCTGGTCTGATGCCATCCTTGCTCCACTTGGCCATGGCATTTTCAGCTGAGTCAGCCACATAGTTGGCGTTAGTAATGCCGTTGCGTTCTGCATTTTTCTTAGCATCTTCGACGGCTGTTTCAATGACTTCAACGCCATAGACTTCCTTGACCTGTTTTGCAAATGACAAACCGATTGTCCCGATTCCTGAATAGGCATCAATAACAATGCTGTCGCTGTTTAAATCTGAGAAGTCAATAGCTGTTTGATAGAGCTTTTCAGCCATCTCGGTGTTAACCTGATAGAAAGACTGGGCAGATATCTCATAGTCATTGCCCAACATACTGTCTGTGATAGTGTCTTGACCATAAAGGGTGCGAAACTCCTTACCAAAGATGGCGTTAGTGTTCTTATCGTTGATGTTTTGGATGATGGAAACGACACTCGGGAAGGCTTCCGTAATCTTAGCAATGACTTGGTCAATGCGGAAAACTTTTGGTCTGGTCGTTACAAAGACCAACATCATCTGACCTGAATAATGACCACGACGAACTACCAAATGACGAATCAAACCTGTCTGCTCCTTCTCATCATAAGGTTTGAGGTCATAGCGACGGAGAAGGTCACGGACAAAGACAATGAGTTTATCAATTTCCTTGTCTTGGATAAGGAAATCCTCGATTGGAATCAAGTCGTGCGAATTCTTGCGGTAGAAGCCTGTTTCAAGCTGACCTTTAACACGGCGAACGGGTACCTGCGCCTTATTACGGTAGGCGTAAGGTGTATCCATCCCCAAGGTTTCAGCTACTTCTACGTCTGAGATAGCAGCTGTCTTATAGAGGTTGTCCACAACTTGTTTACGTTTGAACTTGAGCTGCTCCTCGTAGGTCATATGGCCAAAATCAGCAATTCCTGAACGGAGATAGGTTGCATCAATGTCATGATTGCGGTTTGGTGAAAGGGTCACATACTCCTCAACCTTACCAAAGCCGATATTTTTCTTGAGCTTAAGCACTCGCATCTTGATGACTTCGCCTGGGAGGGCATTATCCACGAAAAAGACAAAGCCATCCACCTTGGCTACCCCTGCTCCTTCATGTGTCAAATCGACAATTTCAACTTCTACAATATCGTTTTTATTTAACATAATTCAACTTTCTTTACTCTTATAGGGCTTAAGCATATCTTCCAAAGCCTTTTACTACCCTCCATTATAGCACATATAAATCAAATTTATGGCTGGCCATAAATAATATAGATTTTTCAGAAAAGTCATACAGTGCTATCATAGGTCCATGACAAAAAATTAAACGACTCAGCCGCTTGGCTAGATGTCGTTTCTATCTAAAGGAGAATAATCATGCCAGATATTACCATTCATACAATCGAAACTGCACCGGAAGAAGTCAAAGACGTCCTTCAAACAGTCAAAGATGCCAATGGGGGATACATTCCAAACTTGATTGGTCTCCTTGCTAATGCGCCAACTGCGCTTGAAACTTACCGTACTGTCGGTGAAATCAACCGTCGCAATTCATTGACACCAACTGAACGAGAGGTTGTTCAAATTACAGCTGCTGTTACTAATGGTTGTGCCTTCTGTGTGGCAGGTCATACAGCCTTTTCAATCAAGCAAATCCAAATGACACCTCAACTTTTGGAAGCCCTTCGTAACCGTACACCAATCGAAGACGATCCGAAACTTGATACCCTCGCTAAATTCACTATTGCCGTGATTAATACCAAGGGTGCTGTTGGTGACGAAGCCTACAATGACTTCTTGGAAGCTGGCTACACTGCACAAAATGCCCTTGACGTTATCTTGGGTGTCAGCCTTGCAAGCTTGTGTAACTACGCTAACAATCTCGCACAAACACCGATTAACCCTGAACTTCAAGAATTCGCTTAATGCAAAGATAAACTGATAAAGATAAACTAGAGGAGGACCTAAGCCTATGTCACATTTTTCAAAAGAATTCCTTACTTGGTTGGACACCAACGCTGACCATATTGACCAAGAGTCTGGACCAATTGCGGACCAACTTCTTGAAAAAATTGCTGAAAACGACGTCTTTAAAATCGGCGTACCTGCTGAGTTTGATGGCCTAGGTGGTGGTCCTACTCAAGTTGTTGATGTGCTTAACGAATTGGCACAACATTCTTTGACAGCTTCCTTTATTTCTTGGGGACACCGTACTTTCATCGAGTATATCCTAGCTAGCGACAATGCTTATCCTCGTGAAACATGGTTGAAAGAATTGTATACTGGTGAGCGTGCTGGTGGAACTGGCTTGTCTAATGCAGTCAAATTCTTGTCTGATATTGAAGAATTGAATGTTACTATCAGCCAAGAAGGTGATGACTACTATCTCGATGGTCGTTTGCCTTGGGTGACTAACCTTCGTTCTGATAAATTCGCTGCTCTCTTTGCTGCTGACTTTAAAGACGGTAGCCAACCTTGGATTATCACCATTCCATCTGAAGCTGAGGGCCTCAGCCGTTCTGAAGATTTGGAATTTGTTTCCCTTCAGGGTGCTAACACTGCCTCTCTTACTTTTGATCACGTTAAGTTAGATCCTAATTGGGTCCTTTCAAGAGAAGGTACAGACTATATTGCCAAAACACGTCCGAACTTCCTTGGCTTCCAGTTTGGTCTTGCCTTTGGTTTGGCACAACGTTCTCTTGATGAGGTTGAAGCTAGTCTAAACAGTAACCGTAGCGTTCTTCGTGAGGAATTTGAAGCAACACGTGGAAATCTTCTTGCTATTCAAGACCAACTCTTTGCGGGTCTTAATGATGCTAATTATTTCATTGAAAAACCACGTGAACTTTTCCAATTGCGTATCGATATTGTCGACGTCGTAGCCAACAGCCTGCTCCTCGAACTTCAGGCTAGTGGTGGTCGTGGCTATTTGAAAGAATCAGAGTCAAGCTTTATCCGTCGTTGGAATGAAGGCGTCTTCCTTCCAATTGTATCTCCGAGTGCGGTACAGCTTCGTCACATTCTTGCAGCTAGCTAGAAAGGCCGGTAGACCAATGAAGGTTTTTTTTAAGAAAATTCCCTTGGCCCTATCTAGTCTAGTTCTTGCCCTCTTTAGTTTATCCAATCAACTAAACCACTATGCCCTGATTGCTCAGGGCATTTGGTTTCTGGCAAGTATAGGTTTTATGCTTATACTAGGACGCTTGATTCTTGGCTTTGAACAAGTAAGGGAAGATTTGCACAATCCAGTCATTGCTTCGGCCTTTGCTAGCTACTTTATGGCTGCCTTTCTCTTTGCCAGCCGTCTTCCACTAGCTCAAATAGGCTTAAGTGTGACTTGGGTTGGACTCCTTGGACTTTATATTGCCTATATTATTTTTTTCAGTCTGCGTTTTATGCGCCCACTATCTTTGAACCAGGTCTTTCCAAGCTGGTTCGTGATCTACGTTGGACCTGCTATCAGTCTTGTGACAGTACCAGCTAGTGTTCCAACTAGCATCAAGGGACTTATTCTGGGAGTAACGGCATTAGCGACTCTGGCACTCTTTCCACTTGTTTTGTGGAGAATGAGACAGATAGCCATCCCTCACCTCTATCGACCTATACTTGCTATTTTAGCAGCACCTCTTGCCCTTCTCATTACCAGCTCAATCAAGAGTAATCAAAGACCTGCAACCATTATTTTACTTGCCCTACTCTTATTCTCGCAAGCATTCTTTTTCTATGCTCTTGATCTCTTCGTAAGACTGGTTAAAAAAGGCTTTATGCCACTTTTTGCAGCTTTTAGCTTTCCCTTGGTCAATAGTGTCAATGCTTTTAAGGCAGCAACTACCAGTCTTGGACTAGTCAATCCAGCTACCCAATTGGTTTATAAGGTAGAGTTCGCCTTCGTTCTGGTCATCATGACCTACTTGCTCTATCATTTTCTAAAACTCTTATACAAGGCGCTTATACAAGCTCTTAATACCAAAAAACAAGCAGGTTCAGTGTGAACCTGCTTTGTTTTCTTATCTAAATCCTAGTTCTTTTAATTTTGACTGATAGTTATCAAAATCAATTTCAATCCCTTGACCGCCATACAAATCATAACTGTCAATCCAATCTCCATCCGAAGGAATGGTTTGCGAATTGATCCCTTTTTTGAAACTACCAGCATTTGAAAGTCCCAAATCCAACATATCAGTCATACTCATATTGGTTGAGGTCAGTGAGTAAACCTTCCCCAAAGCCTCAGGTCCATTGAAGAGATTAAGTGGATTCTTAAGCTGCTTCATAACAGCCTGCATCACTTGTTGCTGGCGCTTGGTACGGCCATAATCTCCCTCGTCATCCTTACGGAAACGAGCATAATTCAGAAGGGTGCGACCATCCATATCCTGCTTACCAACTTTAATGGTTTGATTTGGCACATGACCATTCTTGTCCATCTTCAAATCATCTGGAACTTGTACTGATGACACTTTTTTACCATCAATGGTCGCAAACTTCGCATTGATTTCCACACCATTCGGGAAGAGGGTATCGACCCCTGTCGCAAAGGTTTCAAAGTCAACCATGGCATAGTACTTAATATCAATGTCAAAGTTTCGTTTGAGGGTCTCACGCATGAGTTCCGCCCCTTGATGATTATTTTGCTCACCAATATTGAAAGCCGTATTAAGTTTCAAGTCCTGAGAATAGTCGGTTTCTGAAGCTCCCTTGATATTGACCAAGGTATCTCGCATAAAGCTAACCATCTTAATCTTACCTTCTTTATTGCCCACATTGACAACCATGATGGAGTCCGTTCTGGCATCGGTAGAGTCTTGGCTAACTCGCTGGTCAGAACCTAGAATAAGGATATTAACCCCATCCTTAGTATCCTTACCATTAAAGGTCTCAACTACGGCAGGCTGATAGGATTTACCATTATTACCTGCAGCAGAAAGGTCTGTTCCCTTGTAAAATTGATAGGCCATGGCTATCACTAAGAACACAACTCCAAGACTCAAGCAACTAAGCACCAGCTTAACAACTTTCTTGAGCCTTCTCTTTTTCTTCGGTCGCTTCTTCTTGGCTACTTGCGACTTGGACCTTGGAGCCGACGTTGCTGAAGGAGTTGCTTGTCTTTGAACCTTTTTACGTTTAGGTTTACTTTGAGCGACTTCCTCCCGATAGACGGGCAAACCTTCCTCAGTTAGCTGATGGACAGACTCATAATCACGTTCTTGATAGTAGTCAGAACGATTGTCATAAGGCTGGTGCCATGCTGCTTGATAGTCCTCTCTTTGCGCTTGATACCGCCGCTCAGCTTCATAAGCATCCAACTTTCCTTGAAGATAATTGAATTCTGAGGCCTGCTGTCCATTCAGGTAAGCAAGATTTTTTAAAAGATAGCTGTAACGTAACCGTTCATGATGCGTAAACGGTCCATTGTTAGATTTGGTCATAAGATTTCCCTTTAAATTTCATAGACTTGGTAAGCACCCAAGATTTTATATCCAATTCCAACTGCAGTCAGCTCTTCAAGAGCGAACTGAGCCAACTTTTCCTTTGTATAATCACAATCAATAATAAAGAAATACTCGCCAAGTACCGTCTTCAAAGGACGACTTTCTATCTTGGTCAAGTCAATGCCTCGCCAGGCAAAGGTCGATAAGGCCTTGTAAAGTGCCCCTGGCATATTGTCAGGCAGGGTCAAGGCCAGCGTTAATTTGCAATCAATCTGATTGAGCGGAATCTCAGGAACGGTGTTCCCCAACACCCAAAAGCGGGTATAATTCTTTTCAATCTCCTGAATATCCTTAGCCAAGATTTGAAGACCGTATTCCTTAGCAGCTGCATGCGGAGCGATAGCCGCATATGGCTGATCTGGATTATCAGCGACAAAACGCGCCGCAAAGGCTGTACTGGCTGTTGTCTCAATCTTGGCATGTGGAAAATGCTGTTTAATATACTTTTTCCCTTGGGCAATAGCCTGTGGGTGTGAGAAGATTTTCTCAATTTTCTCATGATGTTTCGTCGCCATCAACTGCTGCTTGATGGGCTGAACAATCTCTGCCACAGCACGAATATCGGCCTGATGGAAGAGATAGTCTAAACTCTCATGAACAGAGCCCTCAATGGAATTTTCCACCGGAATGACCGCATAATCCACACGTCCCTCTTCATAAGACTTGATAACCTCGGTAATGGTACCTAGAGAAACCAATTCTGCCTCAGGAAAAGCCTTTAAGGCTGCATTATGCGTAAACGACCCACTAGGGCCCAAATAACCTACATACATTTGATAAACCTTGCTACTTCTTCTGGCGTTCGGTTATCAACTGTGACAACCAAATCTGCTAAATCTTGATAGAGTGCCATTCGACCGTCATAAATAGCCTTAAAATCCTCTTTGGAATGATTGAGAAAGAGTGGGCGCTGATTCTTGGTATCCTTTTCAATGCGATCATAGACCACATCGAAAGAAGCATGGAGCCAAACGTTATGCTTACGATTTTTCGTCAAGAGCTGACGATTGCGCTCCGTCACAACGACACCACCTCCAGTAGAGATGATGACGTCATCTCCCTCTTGAAGGAGTTCCTCCAAAGTCTCAGACTCAATCTGACGAAAGGCTGCTTCACCTTCTTTTGCAAAAAAATCAGCAATAGACATGCCGATTTTCTCCTCGATGACCTGATCCATATCCACGAAACGACCATCCAGGTATGGGGCTACGGAACTCTTACCAACTCCCATAAAGCCCAATAAAACCTTAGCCATGGAGCAATCCTTCCAAGTCACTAAAGAAGCTTGGGTAACTTGTATTGATAGCTTCCGCACGTTGCAAGTCAACCTCACCATCTTGAACCAAAAGGGCAGCAATAGCTGTCATCATACCAATACGGTGGTCACCCAAGGTATTAACCTCTGCCCCATGAAGAGCCGTCTTACCAGTGATAATCATACCATCCTCAGTTGGTACAATATCAGCACCCATAGCATTCAAGGCATCCGCTACCACCTTAATACGGTCAGTCTCTTTGATTTTAAGTTCTTCAGCATCACGAATCACAGTCTTACCTTGGGCTTGTGTCGCCAAGAGTGTGATAATTGGAAGTTCATCAATCAAACGTGGAATGATATCTCCACCAATTTCAGTTCCTTTAAGTTCTGAAGTTTCAACCGTAATGGTCGCAGATTTAGCAACCTGGTCAATATCTGAAAGGGTAATCTTACCCCCCATGTCTTTGATCACATCAATGATACCCGTACGCGTCTCATTGATACCAACATTTTCCAAGACAATCTTAGAGTTAGGTACCACAAGCCCTGCTACCAACCAAAAGGCAGCTGAAGAAATGTCACCTGGAACCACAACTTCTTGAGCAGTGAAAGTTTGGCCACCAGAAATACGAATTTCCTTGCCATCTACCTGAAGCTGACCACCAAACTGCTGAATCATATCTTCCGTATGATTACGTGTTTTTTCCTTCTCGATGATAACAGATTCGCCATCAGCTTGAAGAGCTGCAAAAATAAGGGCAGATTTAACCTGAGCAGAGGCCACAGGCAATTGGTAATGAATAGGGTTAAGAGACTTGCTACCATGCATTTTCAAAGGTGGCAAATCGCGATCCGTCTGACCTGATACCTCTACACCCATCTGACGCAAGGGAATGGTCACACGGTCCATAGGGCGTTTTGAAAGGGAATCATCCCCAAACATCTCTACATCGAAATCTTGACCAGCGAGCACACCTGAAATCAAGCGAATGGATGTTCCAGAGTTACCCATGTCCAATTTGTTTTGAGGAGCCTTGAGACCATCAAAACCAACACCGTGAATGCGAACCACATCACCGTCATCCTCGATAGTCACACCCAGATCACGAAAGACCTGCATGGTTGAGAGGACATCCTCACCTCGTAAAATATCACGAACAGTTGTCACACCTTTAGCAAGACTTCCGAACATAATCGAACGGTGACTGATTGACTTGTCACCAGGGATACGCAAGCTGCCATGAAGACCTTGTGCCTTGGTTTCTAGTTTCATAGGTTACTCCTGAAAAATTTATAGTTGCTCTCATTATACCATAATTTAAAGCCCAACCATAGACTGAATTGTCAAAATATTCACTCTCTAGTATTAGTATACTTTTCTCTTAGAAAGGCAACTGCCTCTTGAACACGGTTACGAATTAAGTTAGCAGACTCCTCCAAAAGACGATCTTCCTCAGCCGACAAAGACAAGTGAACAGGAGCAACCACCCCTTGACGTCCTAAAATAACTGGATAGCCAAGGTAGGTCTGATAGGCTGCTTGATAGCTAGATACCGCCACTTCTTCTTGAGCATCCGAAAGGATAATAGATACCAAACGAAGAGCCGCACTGGCAATACCGTAAGACGTATAGCCCTTACCATAAAAAACCTTATGACCACCCTTCATGGAAGCCATAAAGAGATTTTGACGTTCTTCTTCGCTGGTCAATTCTGTAATGTCTTGCCCTTTAACCTTGACTTGACTCCAGGCAGTAAATTGGGAATTCCCATGTTCGCCAAGATTGTAGCCAGATACTGATTTGGGATTGACTGACAAATCGTCTCCTACCGCTGCCTTCATTCTCGCCGTATCGAGTAGAGTCCCTGTCCCAATCACACGTTCTCTTGGCCAGCCTGTGAATTCCTGATAGAGGGCTGATACAGCATCTACAGGATTCGAGATAACCAAGAGTATGCCTTTAAAATCCAATTTTTTAAGTTCCTGAGAAACCTGATAAACAGCTTCTCGAGTAAATGGAAATTCAGCAAAGCGGTCCTCACCAGCATTGTGCTGTAACTGAATGTTTCCAAGAGATGAAATAATCACATCAGCATCTTCAAGTGCCGTATAATCATTGACAACAATTTTTGCATAGCTAGGTAGATTTGCCATGGCATCCTTAAAATCCTGGGCATCTGCCTCGGCCTTCTTCTCATTGATATCTATAAAGACATAACTATCAGCCAAGCCTTTAGCAATTGCTCCATGAGCTACTGCAGCTCCAACGTTTCCCATACCAATAATTCCAATCTTACGACTCATCATTTTCCTCCTTAATGTCTCTAGTTTCTTCCTTAAACAATCTCTTTTGAATGCAGAAAAGGGCCTGTCAATTGACACACCCTCTCTGATTAACTATTCAATTCTTGCAAAGGTTTGAAGATGATACGTTCAATATCATTCAAATAAACAGACAAACCTTGTTGTGCAGCCAAGTATTCTTTCAAAAGGGCATTAGCTTCTACTTTTTGACCCAATTCTTGAACAGCTGCTTGTTCTTCTGCTGTTGGCATTGTTCCAGCTTGCATTTTAGCATAGAAATCCTCTTGGAAATCAGTAAACTCTTTGAAAAGAGCGCTAGCTTCAGCATCAGCTGCAATTGCTTCTTTTTTCTCTACCAAAGTTTTGTACTCAGGAAGGGCACGAATGCCACGTTCCAACTCATTTGCTAAATCATAAATATTTGTCATTTTATTCTCCTAGGCGATCACCACATGATAGTCGGTATTGGCTTCAATAACAGTCTTAGCATGTGTGCGATCTTTTTCATTTTTAAAAGTAATTTGTAGGATACCGTGAATATCCTCACGATTTTCCTCATTAATACGAAGGTTAACCAAAGACGTTCCTCGTAGCAATTCCATAATGCTAAGGATAACGTCTTCTCGGTCAGGCACATCCACGAAAATATCAAAGGCACTTTCCACGCCACCTTTTTTGTGAATTTCCATCTCTTTACGTTTCTTACGACCATTGTCAAAGAACTCCCAAATGGCATTCTCATCTTCAGACTTAATCAAGTCAGCCACATGGTCCAAACGTTTTTTGAAATCTTCAATACGATCCAAAACAGCTGGCCCATTGGTCATGAGAATGGAAGCCCACATACCAGGTTCACTTTCTGCAATACGGGTCATATCTCGGAAGCCCCCAGCCGCAAAGTGATTGGTCATCTCGTGAGCCTGAGCATAATCAGCTGCCTGCTCCATAAGTCCAGAAGCCAAAAGATGTGGGAAATGACTGATTTGACTGGTTACACGGTCATGTTCAGCCGCATCAATCTCCACAAATCGTGACTTAAGCCCCGACAAGATATCCTTAAGCTCAGGAATAGTTGTCTCTCTTGTTAGACTTGTCGGTGTGAAAATATAATAGGCATTTTCAAAAAGTGTCACGTCGGCTGCAATAGCCCCTGATTTATGAGAACCAGCCATAGGGTGAGAACCTACAAACTGAACATTTTTACCTGTTAGGTAACGTTCAGCTGCCTCAACGATATCCAACTTAGTAGACCCTGCGTCTGTGATGATGACATCATCTTTGAGTTCCAAGTCAGCCAACTCCTTCAAGTAGGCCACAGTTTGCTTAATCGGCACTGCAAGGATAATCACATCAGCAAGTGGGGCAAACTCTTTGAAATCACTTGTTGCACGGTCAACGATACCACGCTCAAGCGCAATATTTCGGGAATAGTCAGAGCGATTATATCCAAGAATCTCATAATCAGGGTGGTCCCTTTTAATCCCTAAGGCCAAGGAGCCACCAATCAAGCCCAATCCTGCGATATAAATAGTTTTCTTACTCATTACTACTCCCATCTATTGTCTGATGCTGCTTAAAAGTTTTTCACATAGTCACGGTGACGTGCTACCGCTTCTTTCAATTCTTCCATGTTGTCAGAAGAGAATTTGTCCAAGATTTCATTGGCTACAACTGTAGCAACTACGGATTCCATAACGACACCCGCTGCAGGCAAGGCCGTTGGATCTGAACGCTCAACTGTTGCCTTGTAAGCTTCATGTGTTTCGATATCTACTGACATCAATGGCTTGTAAAGGGTTGGGATAGGTTTCATAACCCCACGGACCACAATCGGTTGCCCGTTGGTCATACCACCTTCAAAACCACCAAGGTTGTTAGTGCGACGCGTATAGCCATCCTCTTCATTCCAGAGAATCTCGTCCATTACTTGAGAGCCCTTGAGGTAGCCATCCTTGAAACCAAGACCAAATTCTACACCCTTGAAGGCATTGATGGACACCACTGCTTGAGCAATCTTAGCATCAAGTTTGGTATCCCATTGGACATAAGAACCAAGGCCAACAGGGACGCCGCCAAGGACAGTTTCAACGACACCACCGATTGTGTCTCCCTCTTTTTTGATTTGGTCAATGTAATCTTTAATCTCTTGTTCACGTTCTTGGTTAACGACTGAAATCTCTGATTGTTGAGCCAATTCCTTGATTTGAGCTACCGTCAAATTCTCAGGCACGTCAATTTCCTTACCACCAAAGACAACAACATGGTTAGCAATTTCAATATCGAGCTCAGCCAAGATACGTTTAGCGACAGCACCTACTGCCACACGCATAGTTGTTTCACGCGCACTAGAACGCTCCAAGGAATTACGCAAATCATCAAAACGGTATTTCATACCACCAACCAAGTCAGCATGTCCTGGACGTGGGTGAGTGATTTTACGTTTGGTTTTCAAACGGTCTTCAATGTCTTCCACAGCCATGATATCCAACCATTTTTGATGGTCCTTATTGATAACATGAAGGGTGATTGGAGCCCCTGTTGTTTTCCCATGACGAACACCAGAAGTGATTTCAACCTTATCAGACTCAATTTTCATACGGCCACCACGACCATAACCACCTTGGCGGCGTTTCAAATCAGCATTGATATCTTCAGCCGTCAAGGGAAGACCAGCTGGAACACCTTCGATAATTGCTGTTAAACGTGGGCCATGAGACTCACCTGCTGTTAAATATCTCATTTATTTCTCCAAGTACTCTTTCATTTCAACTAAAGGAATCTGATTGATAGCTGCCTTACCAATCTCTGGAACGATAACTGTCTTAATGCTATTACCACGGGCTTTCTTGTCATGTGTTAGGGCTGTATAGAGCTCTTCAACACGCCATGGCTCATAGTCTACTGGCAAGCCAAATTTGACACACATCTCAGCGATTTGACGTGTGATCCCCTGAGGCATTAGACCTTTTTCCTCAGCAACTCGTGAAATTTGAACCATTCCGATAGCTACCGCTTCACCGTGCATGACTTTTCCGTAACCAGCTGTTTGTTCAACGGCATGCCCAATCGTATGACCAAAGTTTAGGTACATACGGACACCACCTTCAAACTCATCTTCAACCACAATTTTACGCTTAACGTTACATGAACGGTAAATAATGTTTTCTGAGTTTTCTAGGATACTGTGAACCGAACCATCAATGCTTTCAAGGAGGTGCCAAAGTTCAGGATCGTCAATCAAACCGTATTTGACAACCTCACCCATACCTTCGATCAATTCACGTTTACCAAGTGTCTCAAGGACATTAGGATCAATTAAAACCCCATCAGGCTGAGCAAAAGTTCCCACGATATTTTTAGCAAATGGTGTGTTCACACCGGTCTTACCACCAATAGACGAATCCACTTGGGCAGTGAGACTAGTTGGAACCTGAACGAAGTGAATGCCACGCATATAAGTTGAAGCGACAAAGCCTGCCAAGTCTCCAACAACGCCACCACCAAGAGCAACAATGCCATCACTACGAGTCATGCCATTCTTAATCAAAAACTCATAAGCCTTGTTAACAGTCTTAAGATTTTTACTCGCTTCACCTTCTAGGAAATCAAAAACGACAACCTCAAAACCTTCGTGCTCAAGGCTAAGCTTAACTTTTTCTGCATATAGAGCTCCCACATGATTGTCCGTAATAAGCGCAATCTTTTGTGGTTCCCAAAGTGACTTCACCCATTGACCGACAGTCTTAAGGGCTCCTTTTTCAATAATAATGTCATAAGGGGTATGTGTTAAATTTACCTCTAGTTTCATCGTCGTCCCCTCCTAGCTATTGTAAATATTTTCTAATTCCTGCCAAATGGCGTCTGTTGGCATGTCCTTGCCTGTCCACAATTTAAAGGCACCTGCTGCTTGATGAAGCAACATGCCTAGTCCGTTCACAGCCTCTATTCCCTGTTTCCTAGCCAAGGCCAAGAAAGGTGTTTCAAAAGGCTGATAAATGATATCAGCAACCAAGAGTCCCTTAGGAAATTTTGTATCTGTAGGAATAGGCAAGGATGCGCCATCCATACCTACACTCGTTGCATTCACCAATAAATCAGCCTGGCCTAGTTCCTCTTTAAAATACTTAAGATCATTTAAAGCATGAAACTCCAAGTGACAAGTTGTCTGTTCAAATAAGGACTTAAAGCTCTCTTTTGCCTTATCCAATGACTGAGGGCGAACATAGACACTTACTTTTTTGGCACCATCAAGAACTGACTGCGTCACAATAGCTTTAGCCGCACCACCAGCACCCAAAATCATCAGATGGGCATCTTTAGGGCTAAAGTTCTTTAGACTAGCAAAAAAGCCAAAACCGTCCGTATTATGACCAATCAAACGCCCATCACGATTAACAACTGTATTGACAGCACCAATCAGTTGAGCTGCAGGGCTAATCTCATCCAAAAAAGGAATGACTGCTTCCTTATATGGCATGGACAAATTGATACCGAACATGTCGTAACGTCTAATATTTTCAACTGTCTCGGCTAGGTCTGACTCTGGAATCTCCCAGGCCACATAAACACCATTAACGTGTGTCTTCTCAAAGGCTGAATTATGAATGAATGGTGAAATAGAATGCTTGATAGGATTGGCAACAACAGCTGCTAGGCGTGTGTGTCCATCAATCTGCATCCAAAACCTCCCTGATTCTACGCATGTCTGCTAAACTAATTTGTCCTGGAGCACTTGCATTATCAAGACTGGCAAAGGTCCATGATGACCCTATCAAGTCGCCCGCAAAACGTGACAAACGACCTAGTTTACCCATTGACATGGTCACAAACTCCTGCTCAGGATTAAAGGCCTTAAAGCCACGTGTGAAGTTCATAAGGTCGAGAACATCCTGCTCATGCTTAGGCATAACTGCCACCTTAACCACTCGTGGTGTCAAGTTTGCCATCTCAGACAAAAGTTCCATAAGGTTTTCAGGTGTCTCCTCAAAGTTATGATAAGACAAAACCAAGTTTGAAAATTCGAGCATTTGATCAAAGACAGCCTTACGTGTGAAATACTCAAAATCAATATAATCTGGCGAATAAATCGCAGCTACATCCTTAATCAGTGCGACATATTCTGCATCCGTTAACTCAAGCCTACCACCCTCACGCGTTGTACGGATGGTAAAGACAATCTCAAAGCCTGCGAATTTCTCGAAAATAGCCGGAGCAACCGTTAAGATACTATCCTTATCTAAAAAATCTGCACGCCATTCAATAATGTCTGCCCCCTCAAAACGAGACAGTTCAAGCGCTTGTGCCTCCTCTAAACTAGTTGGCATAATCGGAACTACAATTTTCATTTATTTACCTTTATTGTGTATACTTTCAAATAATTTGATGTTGGATCATTAGGATTGACGGTAAAATCCGCTGGTAATTGTTGCAGGTTAACGAAGTCCGCTGAAACATCTCCCAAGCCCTTACGTAGTTGTTTCTTAAACTGTTGCACTGTCATATTAGCAGCATTGGTACTTGCGATGATTGTCCCATGCTCTGATAAAATATCAAGACTTTGTGCAATTAACTTGTGGTAATCCTTATTTGCTGAGAAAGTACGTTTCTTATTTCGAGCAAAGCTTGGCGGATCGATGACGATAAGGTCATAAGATAAGCCTTTTTTCTTGGCATATTTGAAATAATCGAAGACATCCATCACGACCAAGCGATGATTTTCCATACTGAAGCCATTAGCTTCAAAATGAGCCGTCGATAATTCACGTGAACGCTTAGCCAAATCAACCGATGTCGTTTCAACCGCTCCTCCCATAGCTGCAGCCACTGAAAAAGCTGCCGTATAGGAGAACATATTCAAAACTGATTTCCCCAAAGCTAAGCCATTAACTAAACCATCACGCACTTCATGCTGATCAAGGAAAATCCCCGTCATTAGCCCATCATTGAGGAAAACTTCATAAGTTACCCCATTTTCTAAAATGGTGAAGGTATCAGTCGCCTCTTGCCCAAAAAGATGGTCTGATTCGAAATCAAGACCCTTGAAGCGGATTTTCTCATAGCCTCCCAAGACCTCAGGAAAGACCATTTGGAAAGCCTCTACAATATCATTTTTCAAGGAATAAACAAAGGCATTGTACCATGAAAAGAGGGCATAATCCCCATATAAATCAATTGTGAGACCACCAAAATCATCACCATCTTGGTTGAAAAGACGAAAAGCTGTCGTCAACTCATTATCATAATAGGATTGACGTTTGGCCTTAGCCCTTTCAAAAAGTCCTTGAAAATAAGTCACTGTCAATTGTTGTTTTTTAGGGGACAGAAACCATCCTATCCCCTTATTTTGACTTGACAAATAGCCCGTTCCTAAAAAGTCTTTGGATCGGCTATACAGATAAACCAACTGATTATTTTCAGTTATATTTGGAAAATCTTCGGCTAAAAGAAGCTGTTTTCCTTGTTTGATTTTTTTCTCCGCAAAGGGACTTACCGTCAATATACTCATGTTACTATTATACCAAAAAAATGCTATTATTTCTGTTTCGTGACTAGATTTTATCAATTATATGTCAAGGAATATCACACTCAATGGCAGTAAATTTTTGAGAGTCATTATCTTATTTGGTATAATGATTAAGATAATATAGAATCAAAGGAAGTATTACTTTGAAAAAAATTACTGAAGCCTTTTGGAAAGGAGTTTCATCAAGACTTGGATTTATCCTCTTGTTACTCTTCTTTTACTGGCTAAAAACCATATTCGCTTATTACGTCAACATTAATCTTGAGTTGGAAAGCAGATATCAGGTTATGCTTTCGCTGATCAACCCTATTCCACTAGGATTAATGCTTCTGGGTTTAGGACTATACTTCAAGAAACGACGTTTCTTTTACAGCATTACCATTGCTATCTATGTCATCCTTAACCTCTTACTTATTGCTAATGTGATATACTTTGGAGAGTTTACAGACTTCATCACTGTAAATACCATCCTAGCAAGTTCTAGTTCGGCAGCAGGACTAGGAGACTCAGCCAAGAACCTTCTTGAGCCAAGCTATCTTTTCTACCTGATTGATGTTCCTTTCTTCATCTATGCTGGTTTCAGGAAAAAGCTTAAAATGGACAGCAAGCCATTTAACAAACGAGCTAGTTTTGCCGTTACTGCACTGTCGACACTCCTTCTCTCAGTTAACCTCTTTTTAGCGGAAGTTAACCGTGGCGAGTTGTTGACACGTGGTTTCTCAAATAACTATATTGTTCGTGCTATGGGGCTCCCCTTCTTCACAGCCTATTCTGGTAACTTAACTTATCAGGCCTCACAGGCTCGTTCATCTGCAACAGCTGAGGATATGAAAAAGGTTGAAGCTTACGTTAAAGAGCATTACGCAGCACCTGATCCTAAGTATTACGGAATTGCTAAAGGAAGAAACGTCATCGTTATTCACCTGGAAAGCTTCCAACAGTTCCTCATTGACTACAAGCTCAAAGTAGACGGTCAAGACTATGAGGTTACACCATTCATCAATTCCATTTATCACTCAAATGAAACTCTAGCCTTTTCAAACTTCTTCCACCAAGTTAAATCAGGTAAAACTTCTGATGCTGAAACCTTGATGGAAACGTCTCTCTTTGGACTAAGCACAGGCTCATACATGGTAAACTATGGCGGTACCAATACAGCCTATGCTGCACCATCTATCCTAGCTCAAACAGGCGATTATACATCAGCTGTTTTCCATGGAAACACTGGATCCTTCTGGAATCGTAATAATACCTATAAACAATGGGGGTATAATTACTTCTTTGACTCATCAGCCTTCACTGAAAAAACTGATGAAAACTCCTTCCAGTATGGTCTAAATGACAAGTACATGTTCCCAGATTCCATCAAATATCTGGAACAAATGCAACAACCTTTCTACGTTAAATACCTTACAGTATCTAACCACTACCCATATACTTCTCTCTCAGGCGATGAAAAGGAACAAGGTTTCCCACTTGCCGAAACAAAAGACGAGACAGTCAACGGATATTTTGCAACAGCTAACTATCTTGACTCAGCAATCAAAGACTTCTTTGATTACCTCAAGGAAACCGGTCTTTACGATAACTCGATTATTGTCATGTACGGTGACCACTATGGTATCTCTGATACACGAAGCAGCAATCTTGCTGAACTTCTCGGTAAGAACCCTGAAACTTGGTCAAACTATGATAAAGCCATGCTTCAACGTGTTCCTTACATGATTCATATTCCAGGCTATACTGGTGGTGGTATCTCTAACACCTTTGGTGGTGAGGTTGATGCCCTTCCAACTCTCCTTCACGTTCTTGGAGTTGACACTAGCTCTTATATCCAGATGGGACAAGACCTCCTATCTCCCGATAATAAGCAAACCGTCGCATTTAGAACCTCAGGTCAATATGTTACTCCTCAATACACCAGCTACTCTGGTCGACTTTATAACACTCAAACAGGGGAAGAAATTACCAACCCTGATGAGACAACTAAAAAAGATAACGAAGCCATTCGTAAGGCAGTAGCAACTCAGCTTTCGATGAGTGACGCTGTTCAAACAGGTGACCTTCTTCGTTTCTATACGCCAAACGGTTTGAAGCATGTTGATTCTAGCAAGATTTCCTACACTAAACAGATGGATCAACTAAAAGAAATCAATAAAAAGCTGAAAGATAAATCAACCAGCCTCTACAAACAAAAAGGCAATAAATCAACAGCTGATCTATTCAAGACCCCATCTTACAAGGAACTACATCCTGCAGAATCCGAATCAAGCTCTAGCTCAAGTTCGGGTGAATCAGAGCCAAGCAGCTCTTCAACGGAACAACAATAACCCCTAAAGGCAGTCCAATATGGACTGCCTTTTTTAGATTAAAAAAGTTTCAATACCACTTGGCTGCAAAATTGTAACTCTCATCTCACTAGTTACTCTCAAACATATTTCTTGCTAGTTTGCTATAAGCGTGATTAAATAGGATTTGTAAGAAAACTTATAAAGGAGAACCGATATGAATCCAATGGAATTATTTAACCAAGTAAAAGAAATGATCGAAAAGAAAGATTTCGAAGCTGCTAAAAAATTTGTCGATGAAAACAAAGATGATTTGGGCGAGTACTTCGACCAAGCTAAATCTCTTGTTTCAGGCAACGAAATGGTCAGCGGAGCTCTAGACAAGATTAAAGGTCTATTCTAAGACGAAATCCCCGCAGTCAATAAGATTGCGGGGATTATTTATATTTAGAAGTCCTATTTAGGTACAGTGCCTATTATAGGCTAAAATTCTATAGAACAAGCAAAAAAAAGAGATTCCTTAAGGAACCTCTTTTCATTCTATATGACTATAGAATTATTTTTTCAAGTTGTAGAATGATTTCAAACCACGGTATTCTGCAACTTCACCAAGTTGGTCTTCGATACGAAGCAATTGGTTGTATTTAGCAATACGGTCAGTACGTGACAATGAACCTGTCTTGATTTGACCAGCGTTAGTTGCAACTGCGATATCAGCGATTGTTGAATCTTCAGTTTCACCTGAACGGTGTGATACTACTGCTGTGTATCCAGCTTCTTTCGCCATTTCGATAGCGTCGAAAGTTTCAGTCAAAGTACCGATTTGGTTAACTTTGATAAGGATTGAGTTAGCAGCGTGTTCTGCAATACCTTTTTCAAGGTAAGCTGTGTTAGTTACGAAGAAGTCGTCACCAACCAATTGAACTTTACCACCAAGACGTTCAGTAAGAGCTTTCCAACCGTCCCAGTCGTTTTCGTCCATACCATCTTCGATAGTGATGATTGGGTATTTGTTAACCAATTCTTCAAGGTAGTCGATTTGTTCTGCAGCAGTACGAACAGCAGCGCCTTCACCTTCAAATTTAGTGTAGTCGTAAACTTTACGTTCTGCATCGTAGAATTCAGATGATGCACAGTCAAATCCGATAAATACGTCTTTACCTGGTACATATCCAGCAGCTTCGATAGCTTTGATGATAGTTTCAACACCATCTTCAGTTCCGTCGAAACGAGGTGCGAAACCACCTTCGTCACCTACGGCTGTTTCAAGTCCACGTTCTTTAAGGATTTTCTTAAGTGCGTGGAAGATTTCAGCACCCCAACGAAGAGCTTCTTTGAATGTTGGTGCACCAGCAGGTACAATCATGAATTCTTGGAAAGCGATTGGAGCGTCTGAGTGAGAACCACCGTTGATGATGTTCATCATTGGAGTTGGAAGAACTTTAGTGTTGAATCCGCCAAGGTAGCTGTAAAGTGGAACTTCAAGGTAGTCAGCAGCTGCGCGTGCTACAGCGATAGACACACCAAGAATAGCGTTGGCACCAAGTTTACCTTTGTTTGGAGTACCGTCAAGAGCGATCATTGCGCGGTCAATACCTTGTTGATCACGTACGTCGAATCCGATGATGTGTTCAGCAATAACGTTGTTTACATTATCAACTGCTTTTTGAGTACCAAGACCACCGTAACGAGCTTTGTCACCATCACGAAGTTCTACTGCTTCGTGTTCACCAGTTGAAGCTCCTGAAGGAACCATACCGCGACCGAATGCACCAGATTCAGTGTAAACTTCTACTTCAAGTGTTGGGTTACCGCGTGAGTCAAGGACTTCGCGTGCGTAAACATCAGTAATAATTGACATTACAATACTCTCCTTATGAGTTAAAATTTTTTACACCTATATATTACCATAATATCAAGGCTTAAGCAAATTAAAACCAGAATTTTCTAGCGATTTTCTATTTTTTAATATTTTCAATTGTTTTTGAAAATCTCAGAAAGCAACTCAAATGAAAAGGAATTCAAAATATTGTATAATACAAGTAGAAAACTAAGAGGAGATTCCTATGACTTCACTTGAAAACAAAGTGCTCCAATGCGCTAGTGGCGAAAAACGCCTAAATCCCGATGAACTTCGTCAGTATTTTGGAACCTATGCGGAACGTGTAGTCCTAGCTGTTCTATTGGAAAACACCGAAAAGAAAACTGTAATTGACAATTTTCCGCAAATATTAAAAGACTTATTAGCCGTTTACCCTAATCTTAGTCTCAAACTTTCGCCAAAATTAGCCGACCAGACACAATTTACCTATATCAAGACCGCTCAAGCACTAAATATTTCTGCAACTATTGTTGACGAGGCCAAGGCCCATTCACCATACGGTCTTATCGTACATAGTAATCAAGCAGAGAATCTTGATAAAGTATTATTTTCAGAACTCTATCCTGATATCCTTGCTCCTAGTGAAACTGAACCTATCCTTGAAAAAAAGGGATTTTTTGCTAAACTATTTGGAAAATAAAAGCTGATGCAAAGTCAGCTTTTTCTTATATCACAATGTTTTACTGAGCTTGATGACATTCCCAATATTGAGTCCTGTGCGATAGAGATTCTCCTTAGCGGTAGCCAAAACTTGGTCTAACTCTAATACTTGTCCAATGATAGGGAAAGCAGCTGAGATACCTGCTACTGGAAAATCAGGCAAGTCATTCTTCAAACTACCACAGATAGCAATGACGGGAATAGCTGATGGTGTCCGCCTAGCCACCCCGACCGGTGCTTTACCAGACAAGGACTGGCTATCCATACGTCCTTCTCCTACTATAACCAAATCAGCAGACTTCACACGTTGGTCAAAATCAACACAATCAAGTACAAAGTCAATCCCTGATTTAATTTCTGCACCTGCAAAGGCCACCAGGCCTGCAGCCATGCCTCCTCCCGCCCCTGAACCAGCCAATTTTAAAACTTCTGGAGCAAAGTCAGTGTAGAATTGTGACATATCTTGATCAACTTTTTTAAATTGTGAAGGAGACAAGCCTTTTTGTCCACCAAAAATATAGGTCGCTCCATGTTGGCCACACAAGGGGTTATCTACGTCAGTAATCAGACGAATGGTGACACTAGACAAATCAACCTTATTTTTAGAGGATACCTTCTTAATGAGACCAAGATTAGCACCTATTGGCTCAAGCTCCTGTCCCTCAGAATCATAAAAACGATACCCCAATCCATATGCCATACCAATACCACCATCATTGGTAGCAGATCCACCTACGCCTATAATAAACTCTCGGATGCCAGACTGAACCAAATGAACAATTAGTTCACCTACGCCTTGTGTCGTTAGAGCTAGAGGATTTCGTTTCTCCTTAGGAATATGCTCCAAGCCACAAATCGCAGCCATTTCAAAAATGGCAGTCTGGCCATTGCTGGCAAAAGAAACACTTCCGTCACTTGTATAGGCATGAGGAATCTTGATACTTTTCTTCTCAAGATTTAGATTTTCAGCAAGAGCATCTAAGGTGCCCTCGCCACCATCACCTATTGGCATGAGGTCAAAATCAGCGTCGGATAAGGCATTTTCAAAACCTGATTTAAGAGCTAAGGCGACCTCTTTTGCAGATAAACTTTCCTTAAATGAATCAGGTGCAATCAAAATTCGCATGATGTCCTCCTTCTATTTTTCTTTTAGGTAAGGGGATAAGGCCTGAACTAACTCTTCTGTCATATGTCGGGGACCTCGAACAGTTTTAATACCTAAACTCTTTAGTCTATCACTATCAAAGTCAGTATCATTAAAAGTGTATAAGGGTTTAATCCGCATCAACTCCTTAATACTCTCCTCTTCACGATAACCTTGATTAGGGATATTTGCCTCTAAAACTTGACAGAGGTAACGGATGGCCTTGGTAGGTGCCGTAATATAGATAGCCACAAAATCTCCCTTTTGCATACTAGCTTTCTGTGTCCAAAGAATCTCCTCATTTGCGGAAAACTCCTCCCCAATATCGTAGTATTTCAAATTTACTGGGATAATCCAATAATGAGGCTCCGAAGCCTTTCTAAGATGTTTTGGGGCCACTAGGGAGCGACTGTCACTAAGAAGCTCAAAAATGGTCTGGTCCGGCAAGGTCTCATCTAAAACAAGACTAACCCAGGTCTTCTTGGACATATGGTAGCTAGGAAAAACGCCATCCATTTTCAAGAGCTTATCCATTTGCGTCGGATTAACCTTGAGGTTAACCACATCATATGTTAATTCTGCCTTTTCTCCATCAAGCCCTAGTTTTTCTCCCTTAAGAGGAAAAAACAAGGCATACCATTTACCATCAACTCTAAAAGATAGATAGCTTGGTTCCTTCTCGAAAGGTTGGTCTGCTTGGTCTGAAAATTCTTGAGCTAAAAATTTAGCCAGGCGATTAGCTTGTGGAAATGAGAATAATTGATCTTCATAACAAGAATCAGCTACCTGTGACAGAAGTTCTCCATAAGCTTCTCTGACTTGACCAACGTAAGTTCCAGTAGCCTGAGGACTCCTGAAGATATCATAAGGCTCATCAAAATCACTATCGACAACCTGTCCCGTCAGCTTACCTTCTAAATCAATAAACAATCGAGCTTCAAGTTCTTCAGCTATCAGTGTTTTTCTGAACTCATAGCCTTGCTCGGTAGCTGTAAAACCAAAAGGCTCTAGGCTATCAGGTTTTAGGACTTTCTTTTTAAAATAAGCATCCTCAAAAGTCATTGGTTCTCCCTTTTTCTAAAAAAGAGAAGTTGAGACAAACTTATGTCCCAACTCCTTTTTTATTTTGTTGACTGACGTAAGGTAATACCGTGATTAAGAATAACATCTTTTTCTTCAAGCTCTTCCTTATTCATGATTTTAGTCAACATACGCATGCTAACTGCCCCTAAATCATAGAGAGGATGATTAATACTAGAAAGGTTTGGACGTGTGTAGCTTGTAATTGGTGAGTCATTGCTTGTGATGATTTCGAAGTCTTCTGGAACTGATTTACCTGCAGCAAAGAGGCCATTCAAGAGACCCGCAGCCAATTCATCTTCCCCAACATAGGCAGCAGTAGCACCAGAGTTCAAGACACGTTGTGCTAAATCAAAGCCGTCTTTATAGCTATATTTAGCTTCAAAGACAAGTCCTTCATTGTAGCGCAAATTATTCTTTTCAAGTCCAGCCTTATAACCAGCTAGACGGAGCTTGCCATTAATATCATCAATTAGTGGTCCTGATACAAAGGCAACCTTTTCATTATTCTTGGCAAGCTGCGTTACAGAATCCTCAACGGCAGCTTTATAGTCGATGTTAACACTCGGTAATTGGTGTTCGAGGTCTACTGTTCCTGCTAGAACAATCGGCGTACGGGTACGAGAAAATTCTGCACGAATTTTTTCCGTCAAGTGGTAACCCATGAAGATGATACCGTCTACTTGTTTGGCAAATAGAGAGTTAATCACGGTAACTTCATGATCGTCATTTTCATCACTAGATGCAAGAACAATATTGTACTTGTACATCGTCGCAATATCATCAATCCCCCTTGCTAAAGTAGCAAAATAACTATTAGCAATATTTGGAATAACAACTCCTACAGTAGTGGTTTTCTTACTCGCCAAGCCACGCGCAACCGCATTTGGACGGTAATCCAAACGATCAATGACCTCAAGCACTTTTTTTCGGGTGTTTTCTTTTACATTTTTATTTCCATTTACCACACGAGACACAGTCGCCATCGAAACACCTGCTTCACGCGCAACGTCGTATATAGTAATTGTTTCATCAGTATTCATAAAAACACTTCCTTTCTCATTTTACGCTCACTTATTCATGCTAATTGTATCAGATTCTGAAAACACTTTCAATTATTTTGACTGATTTTTTACAAAAAAATGAAAGGGATTCCTTCTTTATGGTTACGAGGAAGAAAGCCATTTCAGAAAAAGGCCTCTCATTTCGTGTTTCCAAGACTATCCATCGCTTACAAAACTAGCCTAAAAAAGTCTCAATGAAAGTAAATGATTTAATGAAAAGCCAAAAAACAACTTGCATTTTCCCTATAAAAGTGACAGAATGAGTGTAAGAAATACAAAGGAGTTTTTTCTATGTCTAAACTTGATCGCATTCGTCATTTTTTGAATGAAAATAAAGCAGGGCTAGCTATTGTTTCAGATCCTGTAACTGTCAATTATCTTACTGGTTTTGATTGTGACCCACATGAACGCCAAATGTTCCTCTTCGTCTACGAAAATCGTGAACCTGCCCTCTTTGTTCCTGCTCTTGAGGTTGCACGTGCCTCTGCTGTACTCGACTTCCCAGTCTTTGGTTATGTGGATTCTGAAAATCCATGGCAAAAAATCAAATCTGGTCTAGCAAGTACAGACAGCTCTATTATTTATGCAGAGTTTGACAATCTCAATGTGACTAAGTTCCAAGGATTGCAAACAGTCTTTGAAGGTCGCTTTGAAAACTTGACACCATTCATTCAAAAAATGCGCGTTATCAAGTCAGCTGATGAAATTCAAAAAATGATTGTTGCCGGTGATTATGCTGATAAAGCTGTTAATATCGGTTTCGACAATATCTCTCTTGACGTTACTGAAACAGACATCATTGCTCAAATCGAATTTGGCATCAAACGCTTGGGCTATGAAATGAGCTTTGAAACTATGGTCTTGACTGGTAACAATGCAGCCAACCCACACGGCATTCCTGGAAGCAACAAAATTGAAAAAGATGCTCTTCTTCTCTTCGACTTGGGCTGTATGGTGAATGGCTATGCTTCAGATATGACGCGAACAGTCGCTGTTGGAAAACCCGATGATTTCAAAAAAGAAATCTACCACTTGACTTTAGAAGCTCAACAGGCTGCCCTAGATATGATTAAACCAGGTGTAACTGCCAGCGAAGTCGATGCTGCAGCACGTAATGTTATTGAAAAAGCTGGTTATGGTGAATACTTCAACCACCGCCTCGGACACGGTATCGGAATGGATGTGCATGAATTCCCTTCAATCATGGAAGGAAATGACTTGGTAATCGAAGAAGGAATGTGCTTCTCTGTTGAACCAGGTATTTACATTCCTGAAAAAGTTGGTGTTCGTATCGAGGACTGTGGTTATGTGACAAAAGATGGCTTTGAAGTCTTCACACACACACCAAAAGAATTGCTCTATTTTGATGTCTAATTAATAAACATGGGTCTTCAATTAAATTGAAGATCTTTTTGTTTGTAGCCAAATCGAAAACACCAAAAAAGCTGACTCATCGAGAGTCAGCTTTTACTATTTTTCCTCATGCTCTTGTCTAAGATAGTCAAGTCCTTCTTCAATCCATCCTGGCATTGCTTCTGCCAAGGGTTTAAAGCCATAGTTCAAACGACTATCAGAGAAACGATGACGATGAGGGATTTTATTTTTTTCTTCCTCAAGGGTTCTCAAAGAAAGACTAGCCTTTTGTGTAAATTCATCAAAATCAACAACTTGAACCAAGACCTCCTGGTCTACCTTGAGGGTATTGTAGATGTTGTCGATATAACCTGTCTTAATCTCCGAGATGTGAATCAAGCCTGTGGTACCATTTTCCAATGAAACAAAGGCACCGTAAGGCTTGATGCCTGTGATAACACCCCTAAGCTTGTCTCCAATTTTCATCTTAGTCTGCTACCTCAACTGTTTCAATTACAACATCCTCAAGTGGCTTATCTTGAGCCCCAACCTCAACATTGGCAATCTCATCAAGCACCTTGTAAGAGTCTTCATCTACCAACTGACCAAAGACTGTGTGACGACGGTCTAGGTGAGGTGTTCCACCATTTTCAGCATAAGCTTCTGCGATCGGTGCTGGCCAACCACCACGTTCGAGTTCCTTTTTAGCGTAAGGAATTTCAGGCGTTTGAACGATGAAGAACTGGCTACCATTAGTATCTGGTCCAGCATTGGCCATAGAAAGCGCACCACGGAGGTTATAGAGCTCTTCAGAAAATTCATCCTGGAAGCTACCACCGAAGCTTGACTCACCACCCATACCAGTACCAGTTGGGTCACCACCTTGAATCATAAAGTCCTTGATAATACGGTGGAAAATCACACCGTCATAGTAGCCACTCTTGGCCAAATTGACAAAGTTAGTAACTGTTAATGGTGCATGATCAGGGAAAAGCTTGATGACCAAATCACCATGGTTTGTTTTAATTGTTGCGACTGGACCTTCTACTGCATCCAAGTCAAGTTGTGGGAAATGAAGTTCTTTTTCTACCAATCCGAGTTCCTCCAAGGCATTGAAAATGCCATCTTCTTCTACTGTTCCTGTAACGTAATCTGCTTTTTCTTTCAGTTCTGGTGTGGCATTACCCATGGCAATCTTAAGGCCAACATAGTCAAAGATTTCCATATCGTTTGGACCATCCCCAAACATCATAGCATTGACCGGTTTAAGTTCTTCATGCTCCAAGACATGCTCGACACCAGATGCTTTTGAGATACCATTTGCTACGACGTCAGATGAGTGTTCATGCCAAGGTACCATGCGGACATGGGCTACGAGTTCTTCTGGTAACTCAAGCTCACCATCATTTTCCGCAAAAGTCCACATATGGTAAACATCGTTCGATAAGTGGAAGTCTGGCTCCACATCACAAAGACCATAGACTGGTTTCATAGCATCATCAATCAAATCTGAACGCTCTGAAACAACTGGCTTATCCTTACCGGCAAAGCCCCAAGCAATCCCAACCTCCTTGCACCAAGCAACAAAAGCTTCTGTAACCTCGCGAGCTAGGGGCTGGTTATAAATTTCTTCCCCTTTTCGATTAATCACATAAGTTCCATTGATGGTTACAAAATAATCGGGCTCTAGGTCTCGAATGTCCTCAACGACACCATAGTAGCCACGTCCTGTGGCAATCCCCGTCAAAATTCCTTTTTCTTTAAGCCCTTTGAAAACAGCCTTAATAGATTCAGGAATGTAGCCTGTCTTTTTGACACGAAGCGTGTCGTCAATGTCAAAGAAAACAATCTTTGTCTTCTTGGCCTTGTATTTTGTTTTAGCATCTACTGGCATCGCTAATCTCCTTTACAGTATCACGACCAGAGTTAGGTATACCTGCTATCCTAACTAAAGACCGTATGGTACTCCCATTATATCATGTCTTAAAGCCAAAAACAAAAAATCATCTAGGACTATAGCAGTCTTAGATGATAGGCGTTTTAACGGTTAACACTCTTGATAATACGTTTGATATCACGTTCTTGTTCACGACGTTTGATAGATTCACGTTTATCATAATCATGTTTCCCTTTGGCAATACCAAGCAATACCTTGGCAAAACCGTTTTTTAGGTATACCTTCAAAGGAACCAAGGTCATCCCTGTTCCCTTAAGGTCATTTTGAAGTTTGGTGATTTGCTTCTTCTTGAGCAATAATTTTCTCGTACGGTCTGGATCTTGATTCCAAATATTACCTTGCTCAAACGGAGCAATATGAACATTAATTAACCAGGCCTCACCATTCTTGATTTGGGCATAGCCATCTTTTAGTTGGATGCGTGCCGCACGAACGGATTTGATCTCCGTTCCTGTCAGTACGATACCCGCTTCAATAGTATCAACGATACTATAGTCATGTCTAGCCTTTTTATTCTGAGCAACAACATTGCCTTCACCCTTTGGCATAGCAGTCCCTCCATTCTCATCCTATTTTCGTTTTTTAGCAACGTCCTTGTAGAAAGGTTTGTTTCCTTTCTTCTTACGACGGCCACTCTCACGTCCCTTGTTATCATTATGAGGACGGTTTTGATTCTTACGCTTGTCTGGTTTCTTAGATGACTTACGGTTTTCGTCATAAGAGCCTTTACGACCATTACCATCTTGACGACTACGGTTATCCCCACGTTTACCACGACGTTCGAAATCTCCATTTTGACGGTCACGACGTGCACCTCTATTGCGGAAGGCTTTCGCTTTCTCTTCACGTTCCTGACGAGCCTTGTGGTCTACTTTTTCAGTGACATCATACTCGCCTGGAAGGTATTGGAAGTCAATGTCTCCTGTTTCCTTATCCGCACGTGTTAATTTGACACGGATAGGTTGACCAACTCGGAAAGTCTTACCAGTTTTCTCACCCTGAAGTGTCATGGTACGTTCATTGTAATTGTAAAATTCTGGAAGGGTCGTGATGTGAACCAAACCTTCGATAGTGTTTGGCAATTCCACAAACATACCGAATTTAACTACACTTCCGACAATACCATCGAATTCTTGACCAACAAACTCTTCCATGTATTCCGCTTTTTTCATAGCTTCAACGACACGTTCAGCATCAATGGCACGACGTTCAAGAGTTGAAGATGATGTCGCTAATTCAGGAATAACCTCTTCAAAATGTTCACGCGTTTCTTGAGACATATTGTTAGTGTACTCACGAATCATTCGGTGAACCAAGAGGTCTGGGTAACGACGGATTGGACTAGTAAAGTGGGTATAGTACTGAGCCGCAAGTCCGTAGTGTCCGTGATTGTGTTCTGAATAGCGGGCTTGTTGCATTGAACGAAGCAGCATCATGTTCATGACCTCTGCTCCAGGTTTTCCCTGAACTTTGGCCATAAACTCTTGCAAGTCTAGCTGATCCATCTTATTGGCAGTTCCTTTGATTTGAACACCAAAGATAGAGGCATAATCCATGAAGCGTTGCAATTTCTCAGCCTTTGGCTCTTCGTGGATACGGTAAATAAATGGCAACTTAGCCTTAGCAAAGTGCTCTGCCACACATTCATTGGCAGCCAACATGAAGGATTCAATCATTCGCTCGGCTGTTCCACGTTCACGCACCACGATATCCACTGGCATTCCCTTCTCATTAACCAAGATACGAGCTTCAGATGTATCAAAGTTAAGGGCACCTCGACGCTCACGCATGTCTTCTAAAATCTTATGCAATTCTGCCATAGCTGATACAGAATCCATGATTGGCTTAAACTGCTCAATCTTTTCTGGATTTCCAGCCAACATCTCATTGACATCACTGTAGGTCATACGGAAGGTTGTATTAATCACAGATTGGCAAATCTTATGATTAACCACCTTACCTTTTGGAGTAATCTCCATAATGGCTGACTGAGTCAAGCGATCAACATTGGGATTTAGTGAACAAATACCATTTGAAAGACGCTCAGGCAACATTGGCACCACACGGTCTGTCACATAAACCGAAGTCCCACGTGCTACGGCCTCACGGTTAAGAGCTGAACCTTCAGTGACATAGTAGGACACATCAGCAATATGAACACCAAGCTCAAAATTACCATTTGGCAAACGTTTAATATGGACCGCATCATCCAAGTCCTTCGCATCAGCTCCATCAATAGTAAAGGTTACCTCTTGACGAAGGTCAACACGACCAAGGAGGTCTTCCTGACTAGGTGCATCTGGTACAGCTTCTGCTTCCGCCATGACATCCTCTGGGAACTCTGAAACAATATCCATTGATTCTAAGACTTCCAAGACATCAATACCAGCATCCCCTTGATGACCAATAATGTCACGAACACTTCCTACGAAATAATCATAGTGACGGTTAGGGTATTTTTCAATATCAACCTTGATAATTTCAGTACCGTCTAGGGCAACTGGTTCTTTCTTAATATAAATTGGCTGCTGAATTTTTTGATTTTTAGACTTAATGTAACCAGCATAAGGTTCTTTCTCGTCGCTAAGGATAAATTTCCCTACAACAGTCTTAAGCGAACGTTCTACAATTTCAACAACTCGTGCTTCCGCTGCTGTCCCACGCAAACGATCCGCTGGCTTCTTGATAACAACAGCAACAGTATCACCATCAATGGCATGGCCAACATCATTACGACCAATGAACATATCATCTTCACTGTCATCGACATGCAAGAAACCAAAACCGTTCTTATTGGCACGGAAAACACCTTCAACAGTCACCTGATTTGGATTTTCTTTCTTAGGACGCAAGGAAACAGAGCCATCTCGATTAAAACGCAACTGCCCCTTACTTTCCATGGCTGATATGGCCTTGATGAGCTGAGGAAACTTTTCTCCCCCAGCATGATTAAGAGCCTGGGCAATGTCGTTTACACTGGATTTCCCATGCTCCTTCAAATAATTTATAATAGATTCTTTCATGATTTCCTTTTCTTTTATTTATTGACTATAACGCAAAAAATGAGCCAACCTCAGTCAGCTCATTACTTACTTGAGAGAATGGAAAGGACGATTGCATCTACAATCCATAGAAAAACCATGATTCCTGTAAAGCGTTGCATAAAGGCTTCAAAACCACGTGGTTTACTACGTTCAAATAGTGCTTCTGACCCACCACCATCAAAGACATTGCTACTTGGATTCTTTTGTGGCTGCATGAATACCGCAATCACAATAATAGCTGACATCACCAAGAGCAGCGTTAATAATAAGTCGTACATAGTTATTCCTCCGAAAAAGTCCTTTTTATTCTACCATAGAACCCTTTAAGATTCAACATGTAAGGTTACTTTTCTATCCTTGGGGCAGAATTTGGGTACCTGAATTTTCTCAGGATGATTTTGTTTATTTTTACTTGTGAGATAGTTGATGCTCCCACATTCACTACACTTTAAATTAATTTTAACTCTCACCTATATTCTTGACTCCTAGCAATTTTCTAAAGATGATTAAGGACCAGACAAAATTTCCAAAGACAATCATTGCGGTCACAAAGAAGACCCAGCGATAACCTAGTCCAGTCGCAACTGCTGAACCAACAAAAGGACCTAAAACTTGTCCAATGTATGAAAAGCTTTGATTAAAGCTAAATATTCTTGAGATTCCTTCCTTGGGTGTCATCTTGGTCAATAAAGAATTGACACTAGGCATAAGGGCACCCACACCGAAGCCATAGGCAAAACGTAAGATACCCAATTGCAAGGCTGAACCGGCAAAACCACAGAGGAAATACAAGAGGAAGCTATAAAATAGTCCTATTAAAAGCAAGCGATGATTCCCAATACGGTCTCCTAATTTTCCCAGAAAAGGGGTACTCAAGAGACTAGAGAAGCCCATAGCAGAAACAATTAAACCTGAGTAAAACAGGATATTGTCCCTCTGACCTAAATAACGAATATAAAGTGCCAACATAGGCGCAATCGATTGGGCAGAAATCTGGATAATCATACTGGTCACAAAAAGGCCAATTAAGATAGATTTGCTGGGAATTTTCGCAAAAACCTGAGAAAGGGTCATCATCTCTCCCTTTTCGATAGGTTGAAAATCCTCTCGCAAACCAAAGACAGTTAAGAGGCAACAGATAAATAGAATGAGGCCCACCAATAAAAAGGTCCCTCTCATACCAAACGCCTCAGACAGGGTACCACCTAACAAAGGGCCAATCAGAACACCTGCCGTTAGGCCCGTAGATAAGGTCCCCAGGGCATAGCCAGAACGGTTCTGAGGAACCTGACTAGCAATTAAAGCTGTGGCATTTGGAACATACCCCGCAAACAAACCATTCAGCGTTCTTAAGAAAAGCAGCCAGAAAACATTTGGGACTAAGGCAAGACCTCCCATTGTAAAAGTCATCACCATGCTGGCTCTAATCATCATGGGCTTTCGGCCATAACGGTCAGCCAAGCGTCCCCAAATAGGAGAAACCAGGGCTGAGGCTAAAGCAGAGATAGCAACAGACAAACCAGTATACCATTCAACCATGTCTCCTTTAACACCTAGTTCCTCAATGTAGAGGGCCATGAAAGGCATAACAATGGAGAAACTAGCGCCAGTAAAAAAGGTTCCTATCCATGCAATTTTAAGGTTACGTTGCCAATCAGTACTTTTAAGCTCTTCTTGGCGCAAATAATCATCTTCTTTCTAAAATTCACTATCCATTATATCACAATGACTAGCTATGAGGAGCTAGGTAAATCATTTATTGCGCTCTTCACTTTCTCCTTCAAATCATCGAGACTAGCATTATTATCAAGAACCAAGCTGGCATAAGGCTTTTTCTCTTCTAAAGACATTTGGCTATCAATACGCATCTTAGCTTCCTCAAAACTTAAGTGATTACGTTTCATCAAGCGTTGGCGCTGGACCTCAGGTAACACTGCCACCAACCAAATCTGGTCAAACCAGTCCTGATACCCATTCTCAATAAGTAAGGGAATATCCATGAAAAAAACATCTTCTTTCTTGGCCAAACAATCCCTTTGAGTTGCTAGTTCCTCTCGAATAATTGTCCCTTGAATCTCAGCAGACCGATGTCTCATCTCCTCATTCGAAAAAATCAGTTGCCCTAGTTTAGGACGATTCAATTCTCCATTAGGAAGGAGAATCCCCTCTCCCAACCAATCAAGCAAGGCACGATACAAACGGCCTCCTTTGGCCTGCATATCGTGGACAAGCTGATCAGCATCAATGACCTTGTAACCTGCCTCTTTAATCATTTCAACAACCGTTGATTTTCCTGAAGCAATACCACCTGTTAACCCAATAATCATCGTTTCTGACAATGAGGACACAAATGTGTCCCTCTCCCTCCTAACTTGATTTTCTCAATTGTGCTTGCGCAGCGTGGACAAGGCTGTCCCGTTTTTCCGTAAACCTGCAAATAGTTCTGCATGGTTCCGTCCTCACCAAGGGCATTACGATAGGTCCTTATGGTTGAGCCGCCTTTTTCAATGCCAAGCTGTAAAATGGCAATCGTTTGATCATGGACCCGCTTCATGGCTGCCTTGCTGAGTTCCTTTGCTGGCGTTTCAGGATGAACCTTGGCCGCCCAAAGCACCTCATCAACATAGATATTTCCTAGACCAGCCACCAATTTTTGCTCCAAGAGGAGACTTTTAATGGGCTTTGCAGAACTCATCAAGGCTCTCTCAAATAGAGCGTATTTAAAGGCCTTCTTAGTAGGCTCAGGACCAAGCTTTTTCCTTGTAAAATAAGCCTCCTCTTGACTTTTAGCCAATAAATCAAAGGTCCCAAACTTGCGGATATCTTGATAGACGAGGGTGGAGCCATCATCTAACTTAAAAAATAAGTGAAAATGCTTGTTGCTAGGAACTTGATCTGTAAACAGCAGGTATTTTCCCTCCATACGCAAGTGGGAAATCATAATCAACTGTCCAAAGTCAAAAATCAAGTACTTGCCTCTTCGTCGCAGGGCTTGAATGGCTTGACCAGGTAAATCAGTCAAAAAACTATCGTAGGAGGTCTTAATCATTTTTGGAACCTTGACCTCAAGCGACAAAATAGTCCGACCTACTACTAACCTTTCTAAACCTCGTCTAACAGTTTCTACCTCAGGTAACTCAGGCATCTGCTCCTCCTTCTAGCAAGAAAGCCGAGCAAGTGCCCAGCTTTTTAATATTCTTTTTCATTGTAACCAAAATCGGCCAAATCAAGTTTTTTATCACGCCAATTTTTCTTAACCTTAACCCAGGTTTCAAGGAAGACCTTGTCCCCAAGCATGACTTCAATATCTTTACGAGCAAGGGTACCAATTTTCTTGAGCATGGAACCTTGTTTACCAATAACAATCCCTTTTTGGCTGTCACGCTCAACCATGATTGTCGCACGAATATGAATCTTATCCGTGTCTTCATCACGCTTCATCTCATCAATGACAACCGCAACGGAGTGTGGAATTTCTTCACGTGTCAACTGAAGGACTTTTTCACGAATCATCTCTGATACCAAGAAACGCTCAGGGTGATCGGTGATTTGGTCCGCTGGGAAATATTGGAAACCTTCCTCAAGGTTATCACTCAAGACATCCACAAGGTGGGAAACATTGTTCCCTTGGAGGGCAGATATCGGAATAATCTCCTTGAAATCCATTTGTGTACGGAAATCGTCAATCTGCTCTAGGAGCTGATCTGGATGGACCTTGTCAATCTTATTGATTACCAAGATAACTGGAACTTTAGCTTGTTTGAGGCGTTCGATAATCATATTATCACCCTTACCACGAGGCTCATCCGCTGGTACCATAAAGAGGACTGTATCAACCTCACGAAGGGTTGAATAAGCAGATTCCACCATAAAATCCCCAAGAGCCGTCTTAGGCTTGTGAATCCCTGGGGTATCGATAAAGACAATCTGTTCCTTATCGGTTGTGTAAATTCCCATAATTTTATTACGGGTTGTTTGAGCTTTATCACTCATGATAGCAATCTTTTGCCCCATAACATGGTTCAAAAACGTTGATTTTCCTACATTAGGACGGCCGAGAATAGCCACAAATCCAGATTTAAATGTCATATAACTTCTTTCCTATTTCGTTTTAATTGAAAATTAAGTGCCAAATTTTAGGTATGAAAACAATCATCCCCGTAATGACTGCATAACAAGAAACCACTAAAACAGCTCCAGCGGCCATATCCTTGGCATTTTTGGCTAGCATCGAAAAGTGATAATTACTAGCTAAATCGACAACATTTTCAATGGCAGAATTAACAATCTCTAGGGCAATTACGAGAAAAACTGCCATCAAAAGAAAGAGCCATTCTGTCGCAGACACACGGAAAATCAAGCCAGCCAATACCACCAAGATAGCTGAAACCAAGTGCTTACGCATATTGCGTTCTTCTTTAAAAGCCGTTATTATTCCTGTCAGAGCAAACTCAAAACTAGCTGTAAATTCTCTATTTTTCCACTTTTTTTGTGGATTATTGTCGCGTAAGTCCATAAGCAGTCAAAATTTCTTCCTGTAATCCAAACATTTCCGCTTCTTCTTCTGGGGTGTAATGGTCATAGCCATTGATATGGAGAAAACCGTGAACAGCCAAGAAACCCATCTCACGTTCAAAACTATGTCCATAATCCTCAGCTTGTTCATGAGCCTTATCAACGGAAATAAAGAGTTCACCGATATAACTATCAAACTCTCCCATCATTTCAGCTAATTCAGGATTTTCAGCCAACTCTTCCTCATCAAAGCTAATATCTAACTCAGGCTTATACTCCAAACTAATGACATCCGTTGGACGGTCTGTATCACGATATTCCAAGTTTAGTTCGTGGCTGCGTTCGTTGGTTACAAATGTAACAGCCATTTCCTTGTCTTCCTTGCCAAGTTTTTGTGCTGCAAAATCTAGCAACTCCAAAGTTTGTTCTTTTAATTTCTCAGAGACTTGTCCAGTCTCGTCAATCATTTCAATATACATAAGATTCTTTAGGAACGGCTATGCTCACTTCAAGCACAGAACCGCTCGCTTCCTTTCACTAACTCATTAGCTTTTTATAGAAATACTCAAATACATAGAATCCTAACTTTGAGTATTTTTAGTTTAATATTAATCACCTCATTATACCATAAGGACACAGAAAAAGCAGACTTAAGTCTAATTGTCTGCTTTTTGTATGGCCTCTCCGTGAATCGCTTACTTATCCAAACTATCCTTAAGACGTTGAATATGAATGGTTAAATAGACCTGTTCGTCCAAACTCAATTCAAAAGTGTAACCTGTCTTAATATAGTTAGCAATCTTTTGGGTACAGATAAAGGATTCTGGATAATTTACCCTAACCTGCTCGTAAAGAAAAGCATCATTTTTACCACCACTAACCCCACTCACAATCCGTTGCGCTAGATAGCGAAGATGTGTAATAAATCGGTTATAAGAGAAACTATCCTCCTCCAAATCACAACCAAAATGAAGACGGACAATGTCACTAATTCCAACTACAATTTGAGTCATCTGTCGGTCTTTTTCATGGAGACCCGCATCCTTTTGTGCATTGACAAAATGTAAAGCGACAGAGGCAGCCTCATCATCTGCCAATTTAACTTCTAAATCCTTGGCAATCAAACAAAGAGCTTGTTTTCCAATCTCATACTCCCGAGGGTAAAATTTTCGAACCTCCCAAGCCAAGGGATTCTGCAGAGAAATACCTTCTCCACTTCTTTCAATGGCGTAATGTAGGTGGTCAGCTAGGGCGATGAAAAAAGAGGGGTCAAACTTGGTTTGTAAGACAGCTTCAGCAAAAGTAAGGATATTCAAAAAGACCTGCATTTCACCTTCAGGCAAATTGACATAAACACGAGACCATTCATCTACTGCCTCTGTATTTTCTAAAACAAAAGTCTTTTCAATCTTTTCCTTATCAACAAAGTCTCCGACCTTCTTTTGAAAGCCCAGTCCCTTGCCCATGACAATGTATTCCACATTATTATCCAAAGCCTGAACAACATTGTTGTTTAAAATCTTTTCAATCTGCATCATGATCCCTCGTCATTAAAGCGTTTACTTTATTTTACCAAATTTTTAATGAGAAACCTACTTACTGCAAACGAAAAGCGCTGGACTTACCAACACTTTTCCTAAAGTTCTGTTCGATTTTCGATAGCTCTTAGCAAGGTCACTTCATCAGCATACTCGATGTCAGAACCAACAGCCAAACCACGCGCTAAACGAGTCACCTTGATTCCCGCAGGTTTGAGGACACGTGAAATATACATAGATGTTGCCTCACCATCTGCTGTTGCATTAGTAGCAATGATAACTTCGTCAACCTCGCTATCCATAAGACGAGTAATCAAACTTTTCAAGTTAATATCATCTGGTCCAACACCATTCATAGGGGAAATAAGCCCTTGAAGCACATGGTAGAGACCACGGTATTCCTGAATCTTTTCCATAGCTGAAACATCTTTGGAGTCTTCAACAACCAAAATCTTAGTACGATCTCTCGTTTCATCTGTACAAATGTTACAGGGATCATCATCTGTCAAACGACCACAGACCGAACAATAAGTCAATTCACGTTTGGCTGCCAAGAGATTTTTTGCGAAATCATTGACATCTTCATCAGACATGCTAATAGTATAAAAAGCTAGGCGTGTCGCTGTTTTAGCCCCAATTCCAGGGAGTTTTGAAAAACTATCAATCAGCTTCGCAATTGGAGTAGGATAAAGCATGAAGGTCTCCTGTTCTTTATATGATTTTATTCATCTCTTATCTTTTGTCACTGTCATGGATATGTCTTTACCCAAGAACAAATACTCAAACACTATATCACAGAAAAATCCCTCGTGCAAGGCACAAGAGATTTTCATATTTAGTGAGTATTTTGATAAAGTTCCATGATAGCTTTGACCGCATTTTGATGAGCCTTACTCTTCCAGTCTAGAGCATGTGGATACATAATCCCAACTGCCAACTTAGTACCATCTTTGGCAGTCGCATAGGCCACTGCATTAAGGTTAACCGTTGTTACAGAGTTACCGGAAGCATCCGTTGCATAAGTTTCGGCTGTCCCTGTTTTACCACTAATTGGAATGATAGAACTTGCCATAGCTTTACCAGTCGCAAGGCTAGAACCGGAATTAACGACATCATTAAATCCTTGTTGGATAATCCCCATCTGCTCAGAATCAAGAGGTAAGGTATTTAATACACGTGTATCTACCGTTGAGGCTAGAGTTCCTAAGCTACCATTAGTGCCAGCATCATAGATACCACCCACAATATGAGGTGCTACACGTTTACCACCATTGGCAATTGAAGCAACATACTGAGCTAGCTGAATGGTTGTATAAGAATCGTACTGACCAAAAGCTTCTGTCAAGACGTTGGCTACATTGTAATTCTTAGAAATATACCCTTCTGATTCTCCAGGCAAATCAAGTCCTGTAGATACCCCCATACCAAAATCAGCGTAGGTATCACGAAGTGTCGTCATGGCCTTATCCATATTGTCAGTCGACAAGGCCATACCTGGAACATATTGTTGGCCAAGTAGTTTGATTGCAATCTGCACCATATAGGTATTTGATGAATATTCTAGAGCCTGTGTCGCGGTAATAGGACGGCTACCTTGATCTGTAAACCAAGACGTAATCGAGGCTGAACCAGCAATGTTGATTGGTTGGTCAGTCAAGACCTGATTTCCATAGATGGCACCTGAACGCCAACCAGCAGTTAGGGTTGCTCCCTTAACAACAGATCCTGGAATAAAGACATCAGTGATTGTTCCTAAGGCATTTGCTTTAAAATCTTGTGCTCCTTGTTCATGTTTTTGCCCCGCCATGGCAAGTACAGCACCAGTGTCAGCATTCATAACAACGGCATACATTCCTTCAGAATAGGTAGCTTTGTTCTCTGAAATCTCTGAAGAAAGCTGTTGACCTAGGATATCTTCAACTCCCTTTTGGAAATCAAGGTCGATGGTCAACTGCAGATTGTTACCCTTACTTCCCTTTTGAGTGACTTTATCACTATCAACTTCGCCTTCCTTGTCCACTGTAATCTCACGAACAGTATGTTTCCCTTGTAGCTTCTCCTCGTATTCTTTTTCTAGATAAGAAGTTCCTACACGGTCATTAAGGGCATAACCTTTTTTGAGGTATTCCTTGGCATCTTCTTGTGGCAAACCTGCTTCTGAACTTGAGACTTTCCCGATGAGAGGAGACAAGGCTGAATCAACCGTATGACGCTCCCAATCCTTAGCAACCGTAATACCATTAAGTTCCTTCTGTTTAGCTGCTACAATCGCAATTTGTTCAGGCGTCAAGTCTCCTGTTTTCAAGGTGACTGTTGAGAAATTAGAAACAGCATTCATCTGTGAGTAAATGTAGACAATCTTAAGCTCATCCTCAGTGTAATCCACTGCTTCATCAGGAACGGCATCAACAGCATTGTTGTAAATAGTAGCTTCAGCTAATTTATTACCAAACTTATCTGTTTTCTTGTCCTTTGGAAGATCATTAACCACACGTTTGTAGGTGGCAGAATCTGCTAGATAGAAATCGCGTTTCTGGCGTGCTGTTACCTTCGTCTCCGTTAGTGTTACCATGGTCGCTAACTTCTCAGCTACCTTCTTCATAGTATCTGATGACACCAAATTGCTACGTGTAAAGGTGATAACGTCCTTACTCTGGTTGGTCGTAAGAGCGACCCCCTTAGCATCAAAGATTTGCCCACGTTCGCTTGCAATTCTAACCGTATACTTGGAGTTATCCTCTAATTTTTTCGTATAAAACGATTTGTTATAAACCTGCATATAGGTCAAACGTGCAAAAAGCAACAAAAAAAGGACAAAGACTACACCAAAAAGCAAGTAAACACGACGTGAGATGTTTACTGGCTTTCTAGGCTTATTCGCTCGTTTTTCTTTTTGTTTTTGGCGCCGTTTTTCCCATTTTTGACTGAGTTTTTTCGAAAATGATGTCACTTTTTTTCCTCTATGTTCTCATAAAAATTCTCTTTTATTTTATCACAAATAAGCTTCAGCAATCTTAAAAAAATGTCGAAATCTAAAAAAACTTGCCTCAATACAAGACACGTTTTCTAGATTATATTGACAACTTTTTCATCCAGCTAGGAATGGCTTTACTAATATGTGTCGGCAAAACCACATAGGCATTTTTAGCCAAATCATCAGCGATAGCTGAGTGAAGCCAGGTAGCCACTGTGACAGCCTTATAGCGATCAATTGAAGAAAACTGGGCCAGAAAACCAGTAATCATACCAGCCAAGGTATCTCCCATTCCTCCTGTGGCTTGATAAGGCCCACCAACTTCTAAATGAGCTACTTTTTCACCCTGATAGACAGCCGTCTTGTGACTCTTGGCAACCAGGATTGTCCCAGCTCGGAACTCTCCCAAGGCTTTTTGAGTGTTGGAAACTGTCTGCTCTGGAATCCTTAAACCTGAAAAGCGTTCCCATTCTTTTTGATGTGGGGTGAGAGTAAGGTGACAATCTGGTAAGTCCTTCTTATTTTTCTTAGCCAAAAGATTGAGAGCTGAACCATCAACAACCAAATTTTTATCTGCCCTAATATTTGCCAGCACCAAGTCCATAGCCTGACTAGCTACACCATCTTCACCTAGGCCAGAACCGATTAATACCACATCAGCTGCCCTAAGATTCTCAAGAAATCTTTCAGTCTCTCTAAGGTCAAAAGCCATGGCTTCAGGGAGATGAGCATGAAGGGCTGTGATATTTTCACGATCCGTAGCCACTGTGACCAAGCCTGCCCCACTATTGACACAAGCTATGGCAGCCATAATGATGGCACCACCATAAGGATAAAGTCCACCAACTAAAAGCACTCGACCGTAAGAACCCTTGTGAGACTCTCTCAAGCGAGGTGTTATCACTTGCCTAGCTAAATCGTCATCAACTTTCATAAACTATCCTTTCGCACTACGAAGAGCAGCTTGATAGGTCTGTTCCATCAACATAGTAATAGTCATAGGGCCTACACCACCTGGAACAGGCGTGATCATGCCAACCTTATCTTTCACTTGATCAAAATCAACGTCACCACAAAGTTTGCCTTCTTCATCACGGTTGATTCCCACATCAATGACAACAGCACCCTCTTTGACATATTCTTCTGTTACAAATTTTGCACGTCCAATAGCTACAATCAAGACATCTGCCTTGCTACAAACCTTAGCCAAATGCGGTGTTCGTGAGTGGGTCAAGGTAACTGTAGCATTCTTTTCTAGAAGAAGCTGAGCCATAGGTTTACCAACAATATTACTACGTCCGATAATAACTGCTGTCTTACCTTCCAATTCAACATTGTACGCACGAAGGATTTCCATAATCCCAGCCGGTGTACAAGGTACCATTTGACGACGACCATTCCAAAGATTACCAGTATTCATAGGATGGAAACCATCGACATCTTTTTTAGGATCAATAGCCAAAAGAATACGCATTTCATTAATATGATTCGGCAGTGGCAACTGAACCAAGATACCATGGAAAAGCGGATCCTGATTATAACGCTCAATAACTTCAATCAACTCTTCCTCACTAATACTCTCAGAAAGATTGACCGTCTGACTATGGAAGCCAGCCTTTTTAGCAGCACGTTCCTTATTACGCACATAAACCTGACTGGCAGGGTTATCACCGACCATGATTACCACGAGTCCTGGCACAATCCATTCCTTTTCTTTTAGACGTGCTACCTTTTCTTGCAATTGATCCTGCATTTTAACAGCTAGGGCCTTACCATCCATTATTATCGCCATGGGTGTTCTCCAATACATACTTTTTTTCAATTATACCATAGTGAGGACTCTTTGTGACTAAATTTTCTAAATTTTCAAAAAGACGTTTCAAATGAAAACTAAAAAAGCTGGAATTGCCTTCCAACTTCTTCTGATTATCTTTCGTGACTAATCCACAAAACCATTTTGCTGACTCCAACCCTTAATAACCTTCAAGGTCTTTTGCTGGTATTTGCCACTTTCATACATGTGATCTGCACCTGTTAAGGAAACGAAAACAGAATCACGGTAGTTCTTAGCTGTTCTTCTAGCAATATTAGGATGAGTCATCTTATCCTTGGTTCCTGAAATGACGAGAACAGGACATAAAATGTTACTAAAGTCCACATAAGCTGCCTTAGTCTTATCAAACCAATGAAGAGCCATCTGAGTATAAACTTTTCCTGATTCAGGAACCAGATTAGCAAAAACTTCCTCTTTCAAAGCTTCCTCTTGTTCATTCATGCAATACTTGAAAAACTCCTTTTTATAAGGGGGCATGGCTTTTTTCCAAAAACCCCAGCGTAAAAAGTGTTTGCCAAAACAAGCTAACATTGTTGGATAAAAGGCATAAATATCTGCTGTCGGAGCAGGTCCCATGAGAATCATACCAGCAACTTCTGTCTTTTCAGCAACCATTTGAGCCACTAGACAGCCTAAAGAGTGCCCCAAAATGAGTGGTGGTTGGTCTAGACTTTCGATCAAAGCCACTAAATCATCTCGATAGTCCTGCAAGGTAACAGTCCCAACTTTAGCTAGGCACTCTTGATAAGGTAGGTCATGGTAACGAAAGCTAGGTGTATGCACCTTGTATCCCATTTGACGTAGACCTGTCGCAAATTCTCCCCAAACATTGCCATCACACCAGGTCCCATGAATTAGGACAATCTCTCTGTTCAAAACCATTCCTTATACATCTCCCTTTTTTGTTAAAAATTTAGATTATTTATCTATCTTATAGTATCATACTTCCAACCTACATACCTTTATACATTTCTTACAATCGTAAGAAAATGGTCTCTTATTCATTTAAGAGACCATTTTTCTATATATTATTAGCGATTAGCCTTATGCATTTCTTCCTTAACCGGACAAGAACACTCACAATCGCCACAAGAACCTTTTCCTTTGATATAGTGACGGATGCCAAGAGCAGCCAAAGCAAAAATAATGAAGGCAATGATAAACGTTGACATAACAATTCCTCCTAAACCTAAATATGGGCTTCTTGAAGATTATCCAAGCTAATGATTTGATCCTTAATCTGACGTGGTTTACGAACCACAAAATAAATCATGGTCACTAACAGCAAGAAAGCAACAAAAGTCCAAATTGTCATTGACTTGCCGTATAGGATAACTTGGCCAAACTGATAAAGAATTAAACTCACACAATAAGCTAGGCCTGTTTGAAAACCGATAGCACCAACCGTCCATTTAAGATTGGCCATTTCACGCTTAATAGCTCCAATAGCCGCAAAACATGGGGCACAAAGTAAATTAAAGACTAAGAAGGAATAAGCTGCTAGGGAAGAATAATCTCCTCGTAAAGCCGCAGCTAAACCAGCTTCACTGCTATTATGATAGAGAATACCAAAGGTGGCAACAACAGTCTCCTTGGCAGCTAAGCCTGTAAGAGCCGCAACTGTTGCCTTCCAATTTCCAAATCCAAGTGGATCAAAAATCCAAGACAAACTCCTACCGAGAGTCGCCAAAATGCTGGCTTCCGTATCTACCGTATGTAGCGTAAAGTTGTAGTTAGACATAAACCAGATAAGAACTGTCAAACTGAAAATGATGGTTCCCGCACGTTTGACAAAACTCATAGCCTTACCAAAGGCATAGCGCAAAACTGACATGGCTTTAGGCCAATGGTAAGCAGGCAATTCCATTATAAACGGACTGGTTAGGCCACCCAAAAAACTCGTCTTTTTGAGGGCAATACCTGATAAGATAATGGCAGCCATCCCAATAAAATAAGTACTTGGTGCTACTAATGAGTTACTAGGGAAGAAAGCTCCAGCAATCAAGGCAATTATTTCCAACTTGGCCGAACAAGGCATGAAGGTTGCCGTCATAATGGTAATGCGACGGTCCCTTTCATTTTCAATAGTTCGACTAGACATAACCGCTGGAACCCCGCAACCTGTCGAAATCAACATGGGAATAAAGGATTTTCCAGAAAGCCCAAAACGTCGGAAAATACGGTCCATAACAAAGGCAATACGACTCATATATCCAATGTCCTCAAGCACACCCAAACAGATAAAGAGCACAAAAATTTGAGGAAGGAATCCTAGTACTGTCCCAATCCCAGCAACGATACCATCAACAATCAAAGACTTAAGCCAGTCCTGAACTTGAAGAAAGTCAAGACCAGAAGTTACCAAATCTGGAACATACTTACCAAAAAGCACATCGTTAGCCCAGTCTGTCCACATGGTTCCAACAGTTTGGATAGATAAGAAATAAACCAAATACATAACTGCTGCGAAAATTGGTAAAGCCAAAATACGGTTGGTAACAATCCTATCAATCTTATCTGACAAGGTCAGTGCAAAATCTTCCGTATGACTTTGAGCCATCTGACAAACACGTTCAATAAAGGCATAACGCTCATTAATGACAATTGACTCCGCATCTTCTGTGAAAATTTCCTCAGTGATACGAATGATATCTTTGATTTCTTTTCGTTGGAATGGGGACAAGTCTAGCTCATCCTCAACTAAAGCATCGTGTTCAAAGAGTTTAATGGCATAAAAACGCGCAGACCTTTGTGGCACCGAATTTCCCAAGACTTCTAAAATTTGTGAGATGGCAGCTTCTAACTTATCGTCATAAATTGGAAAAGCAATGTCGGCAACTGTAGAGGTTGTCGTATGAGCCGCCTTCTTCACTACCTGATCAACACCAGTTTGCTTGAGAGCGCTAGTGGCTACTACTGGTACACCTAGATGATAAGATAATTTATCAACATTAATCTGCTTTCCCTGAGCCTCTAAAACATCACTCATGTTAAGCGCTAAAGTGACTGGAATACCTGTCTCAATCAACTGCGTTGTCAGATAAAGGTTACGCTCCAAATTTGTTGCATCGACTACATTTAAAATGCTGTCTGCCCTTTGGCTCAACAAATAGTCACGCGCCACCTTTTCTTCAGGGCTATAGGGTGACATTGAGTAAATCCCTGGTAAATCCTGGATTTCTAAATCCTTATTCTTTTTGACCATACCACTTTTTCGTTCTACAGTAACACCCGGCCAGTTACCAACACGCTGATTGTTCCCTGTTATCAGGTTGAATAAACTGGTTTTACCACTATTAGGATTACCTATTAACGCAATTTCTGTCATTTTTCCACTCCCTCATCCAGCATGACCACACTAATCATTTGCGCTTCCGACTTGCGTAAGGTTAATTCATACCCTCTCAAGCTAATTTCTAGAGGATCTCCCAAAGGGGCTACCTTACGCAACAACACTCGAGTACGCTTTGTAATTCCCATATCCATAAGACGTCGTTTGGTTTCATTTGCTGAAAAAATATCAGTAACAATAGCCGAACGTCCAACTGGTAATTCAGAAAGAGGTATCTTTTCCTGATCTTCCTCGGCAGGTGCCAAATCAATCTTATCCAGAATCGACGCATCAAAGGCTAAGCGACTCCCTTTAACGATAATAATAGCACTGTTTTTGGTCTTAGTTACCACCTCAATCGTTTCACCGGCAGCCAACCCTAGGTTAGATAAGTGTAAAAGACTATCCTTAGGGAGGTTAATGCCAAGAATCCGGTAAGGCGTTTTTAAGGCCGCATCATATATGAGCATATTTCTTGACCTACTTTATTATTTTTGATACGGCATCATTATAGCATATTTATCCATCTTTTCCGCAATATTATCCTAAACAAGAATGATTCTAGAAAAGCAGAACACAAAAAGAAAAGGCCGGAAAAGTTCCAGCCTTCACAAACAACGTATACATACTTAATGAATATCTTACAAAACCTTACTCAAGAAATCCTTGGTACGATCTTCCTTAGTATTGTCGAAGATCTCTTGTGGTGTGCCTTCTTCAACAATGACACCGCCATCCATAAAGATGACACGATCTGCCACTTCATAAGCAAAGCCCATTTCGTGGGTAACAATTGCCATTGTCATCCCTGATTTAGCAAGGTCCTGCATAACTGCAAGAACTTCACCAACCATTTCTGGGTCAAGGGCTGATGTTGGTTCGTCAAACAAGAGAACATCTGGATCCATAGCCAAACCACGTGCGATAGCAATACGTTGTTGTTGACCACCTGATAGACTTGTTGGGTAGGCATCTGCCTTATCTTTCAAGCCAACCTTTTCTAAAAGTTCCATGGCTTTTGCTTCTGCATCAGCTTTAGAAACACCTTTAGTCTTAATTGGTGACAAGGTGATATTTTCTTTAACTGTCATATTAGGGAAGAGGTTAAACTGTTGGAAAACCATTCCCATCTTCTCACGCATTTTGAAAATGTCGTTATTTTTATCTGTAATATCCACACCTTCAAAGGAAATAACACCTTTTGTAGGTTTCTCAAGCAAGTTCATTGAGCGTAGGAAGGTTGATTTCCCTGATCCTGAAGGACCGATGATAACCACTACTTCACCCTTTTTAATATCTAGATCAATCCCTTTGAGAACTTCGTTCTTACCAAAATACTTGTGAAGATTTTTAATCTCAATAATTGTTTCTGCCATTATTTACGTCCCTCCCCAAGTCGTTTTTCCATTTGTTTCAAGAGTGCCGTCATAGCTGTTGTCACAATCAAATAATAGAAGGCTGCGAACAAGAGCGGCGTCAAGGTCAAGTAGGTTGTTGTTGCAACAGTTTGTGCACCATTCCACAATTCCATAACCCCGATGGTTTGCAAGAGCGAACTATCCTTGATAATAGTAACAAACTCGTTACCCAAGGCAGGCAAGATATTTTTAATGGCTTGAGGCAAGACCACATAACGCATGGTATTCCATGGACGGATACCAAGTGAGTAGGCAGCTTCAACCTGACCTTTAGGAATAGACTCGATACCTGCACGCACACTCTCAGAAATATAAGCACCACTGTTCAAAGAAAGGACGATAATACCTGGAACGATACGTGACAAATCAAGATTCAAAATACCAAACTGCACAGTTGGAAGGTTCATGTGGATAAGGTTAAAAGCAATCATAATCTGCACAACCATAGGAGTCCCACGGAAAACCCAAACATAAAGGCTTACCAACCACTCCAAAGGTTTGATTCCAGAACGTTTGGCCAAGGATACCAAAACCCCAAGAATGGTTCCGAAGAAGACCACGCAGACCGAAATCATAATTGTTACTAAGACACCATAGTTAAAGTAAGACCAAAACTGTGGTAGAAATGAAAAATTCATCTAGATACTCCTTACTAATATTCTTCAATATTATATCAGAAGACTGTATAATAATAAAGTATTTTCTTATAAATGCGATATTTCAGTATAAAAACTAAGTTATAGACCTAGCTAGCAAAACTCTTAAGCAATACACCTCATGTATTTCCAAGATGACACCACGCCAAAAGCTTTGCCAAGAATTTGAAGTACTGCCTGTTTTGACAAGTCATACAAGCATCACCCCATGCTTTCATCCTGATAAAAATGCCTGAAACTATCGAGTTTCAGGCATTCTGATTTTTGAAACCTTGTAAAGTTCCAAAATAATTTATTAGTAAAGCAAATCGTAGATTTCCATTGCAATCAAGTCAATGCTATCAAATGAATAAGATTCACGTGCTTCAACGTCACGCAATGTGAAAACTGGACCATTTTCAGGATCGTTGCTAAATGATACCTCGGCAACAACCACTCCTTCACGTTCGAAATTACGTTTCAAATTACCACCATCAGCCGCCATCATTTCAAGACGGTTAATGATTCTCACCAAATGTGATTCCATGTTATTTCTCCTATTAATTGTGTATTTCTTACTTATTTTATCACACTTATGGGAAAAATGGGGGAATTTTAAATATTTTTCAAGGAATTGTACATAATAGCCTTGATAGAATGCATACGATTCTCAGCTTCTTGGAAGATGATATCACTGTATTTTTGGAAGACTTGATCAGTGATTTCTAACTCTGCCAAACCATATTTGTCATAGATTTCTTGCCCAATTTGGGTATTAAGATCATGAAAGGCTGGGAGACAATGCATAACGATGACATCTGGATTTTCCGTCTTGGCAAGTAGGCCTTCATTAATTTGATAAGGCAGGAGTAAATCAATACGAGATTTAAAGTCTACTTCTTCACCCATAGATACCCAGACATCTGTATAAAGCATATCCACTCCCTTAACCTCTGAAATATCATCTGTAATGGTTAAATCGGCACCATTATTATGTTTCTGAGCTAGAGCTACAATTTCATCTTCGGGTTGCAGCACCTCTGGGGCAATAATCTTAACATTAACCCCTAAAATAGCCGAAGTGACCAAAAGTGAGTTGGCCATATTATTTCTACCATCTCCAATATAGGCAATAGTCAAGCCTTCCAAACTACCAAAACGCTCCTTCAAAGTCATGAAATCCGCAATCATTTGCGTTGGATGCCAGGTATCCGTCAAACCATTCCAGACCGGAACTCCTGAGTACTTAGCCAAATCCTCGACATCTTCTTGCTTAAACCCACGGTATTCGATTCCATCAAACATAGAACCAAGCACCTTGGCTGTATCAACTACAGATTCCTTTTTACCTAACTGAATGTCTCCAGCACCAAGGTAGGTCACATTCATACCTAGGTCCTGACCAGCCACTGTAAAAGCTGAGCGAGTTCTTGTGGATGTTTTTTCAAAAATCAAGGCAATATTTAAGCCATCTAAATATTTATGCGGAATTCTCTCCTTCTTTAACTGTTTAAATTTTATAGATAAATCGATCAACTCCTCAAGTTCCTGCTTGGTAAAGTCGATTTCTTTCAAAAATGATTTAGCTTGTGTCATAGGTATCTCTCTTTCGTTCTGAATAATATAAAAACATTATATAATATTTATACATTTTAGACAAGCGTTTTTGAATTAAAATTCAACGTTAGCACTCTTGTTAAGAGAGTGCCAAACCTAGATGCTTTTTACTTGCAATCTACCTTCCGCATGCTATAATGGAGTCATAGATTTGACCTTTTTTGACCAAGATTGTTTTCAATAAAGGTCTTTCCCAATTCAGATAGAAAAGAGGTACTGATATGCTCTGTCAAAACTGTAACCTTAATGAAGCTAGTATTCATTTGTATACCAATGTAAACGGTAATCAGCAACAAGTTGACCTCTGTCAAAATTGTTATAAAATCATGAAATCTGACCCAGAGAACCCCCTCAATCAATTCAATCAAACAGGAGGTTCCAACTTCTTCGATGATTTCTTCAGCGACCTAAATAACTTCCGTTCTTCTAACGGCGATCTTCCCAATACACCTCCAACACAAGAAGGTGGTAACCGAGGAAACGGTGGCAATACACAAGGGCCAGGCCGTCCAGGAGGACCACGCCAACAAGCTCCTCAACAGCCACAAGGTCTTCTTGAAGAGTTCGGCATTAACATCACTGACATCGCTCGTCGTGGAGACATTGATCCTGTTATTGGTCGTGACGAGGAAATCATTCGTGTCATCGAAATTCTTAACCGCCGTACCAAGAACAACCCCGTCCTCATCGGTGAACCCGGTGTCGGTAAGACTGCTGTTGTTGAAGGCCTAGCTCAAAAAATCGTTGACGGTAGCGTGCCACAAAAACTCCAAGGCAAACAAGTCATCCGTCTTGATGTGGTCAGCCTGGTTCAAGGGACTGGTATTCGTGGCCAATTTGAAGAACGCATGCAAAAACTCATGGAAGAAATTCGTCAACGTCAGGATGTTATCCTATTTATTGATGAAATCCATGAAATCGTAGGAGCTGGTAATGCTGGTGATGGCAATATGGATGCTGGAAACATCCTAAAACCTGCTCTTGCTCGTGGAGAACTTCAACTGGTCGGAGCAACAACACTCAACGAATACCGCATCATCGAAAAAGATGCCGCCCTAGAGCGTCGTATGCAACCAGTTAAGGTTGACGAACCAACGGTTGAGGAAACTATCACTATTTTGCGTGGTATTCAACCTAAATATCAGGACTACCACCACGTCAAATATACAGACGAAGCTATTACTGCAGCTGCAGAATTGTCCAACCGCTACATTCAAGACCGTTTCTTGCCAGACAAGGCCATCGACCTTCTCGATGAAGCAGGTTCTAAGATGAACTTGACCCTCAACTTTGTTGATCCTAAAGATATCGACAAACGTTTGATTGAGGCTGAAAACCTCAAGGCTCAAGCTACTCGTGACGAAGACTTTGAAAAAGCTGCCTATTTCCGTGATCAAATTGCCAAATACAAGGAAATGCAAAAACAAACCATCAAAGACCAAGATATGCCTGTCATCACAGAAAAACATATCGAAGCCATTGTGGAACAAAAAACCAATATTCCTGTCGGTGATTTGAAAGAAAAAGAACAATCACAACTTCTTAGTCTTGCTGATGATCTTAAATCACATGTTATCGGACAAGATGCCGCAGTTGATAAGATTGCCAAAGCCATCCGTCGTAATCGTGTTGGATTGGGTGCACCAAATCGCCCAATTGGTAGCTTCCTCTTCGTAGGTCCTACAGGAGTCGGTAAAACTGAACTCTCTAAACAATTAGCTATTGAACTCTTTGGTTCAGCTGACAGTATGATTCGTTTCGACATGTCAGAATACATGGAAAAACACGCCGTTGCCAAATTAGTCGGTGCCCCTCCAGGATATGTCGGTTACGACGAAGCTGGTCAGTTAACTGAAAAAGTCCGCCGTAATCCTTATTCACTCATTCTTCTAGATGAGGTTGAAAAAGCTCACCCAGACGTTCTTCACATGTTCCTCCAAGTTCTTGACGACGGTCGCTTGACTGATGGTCAAGGGCGAACTGTAAGTTTCAAGGATACCATCATCATCATGACTTCAAATGCTGGTACAGGTAAAGTAGAAGCTAGCGTTGGCTTTGGAGCTGCCCGTGAAAATCGTACCAATTCTGTGCTTAACCAGCTTGGAGATTTCTTCAGCCCTGAATTCATGAACCGTTTTGACGGTATTATCGAATTCTCTGCCCTTAGCAAGGAAAATCTCCTCACTATCGTGGACCTCATGCTTGATAATGTCAACCAACGCTTGGCTAATAACGGTATCCACCTCAGTGTAACTGAGAAAGTTAAGGAAAAATTGGTTGACCTTGGTTACGATCCTAAGATGGGTGCTCGACCACTACGTCGTACCATCCAAGATCATATTGAAGACGCTATTACTGACTTCTACCTTGAAAATCCAAACGAAAAAGATCTCAAGGCAGTCATGACTTCAAAAGGCCACATCACCATTAAGTCTGCTAAAAAAGCCGAAAAAACTGCTCAGAAAGCTGAGACAGCAAAAGAAACTGATTAAATAAAGAAACCAAGTCGCAATGGCTTGGTTTCTTTATCTTTTCATTTCCTATTTTCAAATTTATCCCTAATTCTGCCTAAATCAATAGGAAAATGAGCAAAATTTTAGTATAATATAGGCAAATAAACGTAAGGAGCAACTCATGAATCCAACATTTGGTGACAAGGTTGAGGGAGCTCATTATCAAACACGTTACGGTGTTTATGCTGTGATTCCTAACCAAGAAAAGACAAAGATTATTTTAGTCCAGGCTCCTAACGGAGCTTGGTTTCTCCCAGGTGGAGAGATCGAAGCAGGCGAGGATCACTATAGCGCATTAGAACGCGAGTTAATTGAAGAACTTGGGTTTACAGCCACTTTAGGCCAGTACTATGGCCAGGCTGATGAATACTTCTATTCAAGCCACCGTGACACTTACTATTACAATCCAGCCTATATTTATGAAGTTGTAGATTTTTCAAAAATTGGCAAACCTCTCGAAGATTTCAATAACCTGGCCTGGTTTCCAATTGACGAAGCCATTGCTAAACTTAAACGTGGCAGTCATAAATGGGGAATCGAACAATGGAAAGAAACTAACACAACAACTGGCAAATCCTAGGAGGAAACTATGAAACTCATTAATACGACCCGTACACACCAAGAACTTGTTCAAAACCAACTTGACAACACGGATGCCTTTCTCGTAGAGACCTACTCTGCTGGGAATACTGATGTTGTCTTTACACAAGCACCTAAGCATTATGAACTCTTGATTTCAAATAAACACCGTGCTGTTAAAGACAATGAATTAGAAGTTATCCGTGAATTCTTCCTCAAACGAAAAATCGACAAGGATATCGTTTTGATGGACAAACTCAGAACAGTACACACTGACAAATTGATTGAGATCTCATTCCCAACAACTGTATAAGACAAAACAAGCAATGGCTAATACCACTGCTTGTTTTTTTGTATGTTACAAAGCTTTCGAAGCTTGATCCAGAACTTCCATAACCTGACGACTATGTTCCAACTGCTTGGCAACACTGTCAAAATCCTTGGTCGCCACCATCTTTTCAAAAGCCACAAATTCATCATGCATACGATGTTGTAGACTATTGAGATTGACGACTCTCTCTTTCTGACCATTGAGGGTGACGCCAATCTCAGGGAGAGTGTTGGTTGCACCAAAAATGGTAATAGCTCCCTTATCTCCTTGAATAGTTGAACGAATCTCGGCACTACAGTCTTTAGCTCCAATGGCAACAGCCTTAAAGTGACCATAGTCCAAAACTAGAATTCCTGACGTATCCACTCCTCGCTCCACATTAGGTAGATATTCCACACGATTAGGCTTACCAAAGAGACCAACCAGGAGATGGATATTATAGATATTAAGATCTCTAAGTGCTCCCCCACCCATTTCAGGGTTGAAGGCAGGAGCAATCTCTCCTCGCTTAAAGGCATCGTAACGTGAAGAATATTGAGAATAATTGATATTCACAATCTTAATATCTCCAATATCAGACAAGGCTTCCTTAATCGCTGTAAAATTAGCCAAATATTGATTGGTAATAGCCTCCATCAAGAGAAGCTCTTTTTCTTGCGCAAGCTTAGCCAGCTCTTCAAACTCTTCCAAATGTAAGGTGAAAGGTTTCTCACAAATAACATGCTTGCCGGCCAAAAGTGCTTTCTTAGCATAATCATAGTGGGTATGGTTGGGCGTTCCCACATAAATCGTATCAACTTCTGGATTGGACAAAATCTCCTCATAATCACTAGTCGCCTGAGCCAAACCATATTGCTTAGCTAAAGCTTTAGCTTTGTCAAGTGATCGTGGTGTCGACATGATAGCTTTAAGCTCAATTCCTTCAATAGTAGTTAACACAGGAAGAACCTCTGTCACAATCATTCCTGTACCCAATAGTGCAAGTTTCATCAACTTACCTCCTTAATTTCTAATCTCTCTTTACAATGGTCCAAGCCCATATAGAGACTTATAATGAAAGAGGACTCAAATCGAAGTCCTCTAAAATTTAAGAACGTCCAAGCAGTTTCTTAACTCCTTGAATCGCTTTGTATTTAAGCGGTTGTGGATAATAGCGGAAGGTTCCCATCTTGCGAACAATGTAACCATTAAAGTTTTGTTTAAATCGCAAAACTCCATCTGAACCATCAAAAATCCCCATAATCCCAAGGAAATTATAGAAAGTAATACCACGTTTGATAGCTTGTGTCATCACATACTCTTGCAAGAGCGCTGGCGCATAAAACTTATTAAACTCAGGATAAGATCCACTAAAGAGATAAACAGCTTCTTGAGGGGTATAGACGAAAAGACTTCCAGCCAGAACAATGTCTTCCTGACCATACTTATCGATAAAGGCAGTTGCCTCTCCCTTACGAACATCAAAAGTCTCAAACTGACTTGATAGTTCTCTCAATTGGTTTTGCTTTTTCTCAGACTTTGGATTAGCCTCTAAATCAGCCTGGAGTTTAACAATTCTAGCCCCCAATTTAGCTTGATCACTTTCCAAATGGTCATAGTAATCTTGAAAATTCAGGGTAGCAACCATAAAATCAGCATTGTCACCAAAAGCATCATAAAAGTCTTGATAATAATCCAACGATTTATCACTATACTCACGACGATCAGAGGTCGCTGAAGTGATTTCTTTAAAAATGGATAACTCATCACGTTTCAGTTTTTTTAATTTAATCCCGAACGTTTTGGCTTTTTTAACCAGAGGTTTTCCCTTTTTACTAAAAGATTTGATGAGATCTTTTTCTTCAATCCCTGATAAATCCTTCACATAGTGCCAGTCAGGTTCACCACCAGGATAGCCTGTCTGTAAACCATCAAAGCTATAGCCTAAATCAGTCAACTGACTAATCAATTGCTTCTGCTCATCACTAGTTGGTTCACCATTACTATCAAAAGTTTGATAAGTATCATAAGGTTTGATTAATAGTTCAAGAGAACCATTTTCCTTAGCATAATCCTTCAAACCTTGGTAAAAGTCGCTTAGATGAGCTGTATTTGAGTGAATCGGTCCACAATTCACCTCCATACGAAGCCCACCAGTCATAGGCATGCTGTAGACAATTGCTGAGACTTCTAGCTGGTCTCCTTCTTTCCAAGCGACATAGCTAATGCTAAATCCACGTTTTTCAAGAAGCTTAGCCATTTCCTCAGTTTGCATAAAAGAACGCTCAGACACTTGTTGAGCATGTGTGTTAAATTCTTCTTTAGTTACTTGAATGAAGCTCATTTTTTTCCTTCCTAAAATGGATAAAGTAAATGACGAGTGAGATAAAAAGCAAGATGGCAAGTACTGCCACTAATGGCATTCGGATTGGACGGATATTAAGCAACAAATCTCCACTAACTGCATAAACAATCGATACTGGCGTCACTCCAATAAGTATCGCCAAAATCCTCGTCCTTGTGGGTAAATTCATTTGAACACAAGCATAATTGACCAGAGCTGATGGTATAAATGGAATAGAGAAGGCCAGTGAAATCCCAATAAAGCGATGCTTAAAGTTCTCAATATAGTTTAGAAGTTTCTCCATGCGTTTGGACTTCTCTGGCTTTTCAAGTCTTCTCAGAATTTCAAAACTAGTCAAATTCCCAAAAGTATTACCAATAATATTCATCGGAATCGCAAGCAAAGGGCCATAGAGTAGCCCAACAAAAATACAAAAAATAGAACTTGAAACTCCAGGAATAGCCGATGACAGAATCATGAGACTAAGAAGGATCAGTGCATTTTGGAAATTAGCCTGCTTAAAAACTTCTCTTAAAAAGGCTTGATCATGCTTAGCGTTGGTCCATTCCTTGATTAAGGGGATGAAGTTATTTAAAAGAGGCCATAAGAATACCAGTATTAAACCGGCTATCCCTATAAAAAATAGTCTTTTTTTGGTCATTACATCTCCATAATTTTAATCGCTCCTTTTATTATAACAAAAAAATGCCTTCATTGATTTAGAAAGGCATCTTTTACTGCGATTACTTATTAATCAAATTTGCTTGTGACTTGTTTTCCAAGGCACCATTTTTAAAGTTAAGGGTAAGGCTACCTGTTTCACCCTTCTTAGCAACAAGGTTCGAAGACCAAAGCGCTTGTGTCATTGTTGCATCTGAAGAGACTGCAATCGAATAAACATCAGGTGTACCAAGCGTTTTGACAGCATCGTCATAGCTAGTTCCATTTTTGAGATTTTCGTACATCTTCAGTGTGATTTTAGGATCACGGACGTAAGAAAAGTTTGAAATTGACTTAACGACAGTACTATTGTTAAAGAGTTTCGCAGTAACCACAACATTGTCATACTGCCAATTATAAACATCAAGCTTAGCATCTCCTGCCTGCTCCTGACCAGTTGATGAGGGCTCACCAAACCAGCCCTTCAAGCTATCAAGATTTGAGCCTCCTGAGAATTCTTGAGAAGCATTTGCCATGGTGATTTTATCAAAGTTCTGGCGAACATTCCCATGCTTAACAGTTAAAATCTTTGAAGCCTCATTATCCATAGACCCCTTCGTCTCAGTCTTAGACGAAGATTTTCCACAAGCAGCTAGAGTAAAAAGTGAGAGACCTAAAACGGTCAAAGACAAAAGTTTTTTCATAATAAATTCCTATATACACAAATAAAAGGCTGACGCCTCAAGTATTTATGGAGCCGGTGGGAGTCGAACCCACGTCCAAACACCTGCCAACATATTCGTCTACAACCATAGGTTATGTCTTTCATTTAACAGATAGACGACACATAACTCAAGCCTTCTATCTGCGAGCCTATAAATCTCTTTTCAACCAGTTAGGCAATGGTCAAACGTAGCTTATAAATCAATAAAACCTCTAAACAAACATAAGCAATCTGCTAGAAGTCACGCGAGCAGGTGTTTAGGCTGCTACAGCGTAAGAATTAGTATTTTTTGCAGTTATATTTAACTGAGCGTTTACGTCGCCACACGAGTCGCAGAATATGCCTCATAATGCCTGTCGAATCCGTAACGACCCCAATATGAGATACTGAGTATTATATCAAATTCTTTAATAAATTGCAAAAGATTAGCCAAACTGTCTCCCCCAATAAATCCACTATAGAGACGCTAATACAGTAGTCAACTTTGATTTTAGGATAAGCTAGTAGCCATTCATCTGTATGTTTGCCTTTTTCCTTTCAACACTAAAAGATTTTTTGGAATACTTTCACTAAAACTTAGCAACTAAAAAACGTTGAGCGAACAAATCTTTCAACGTTTTTCTTTTTGCACCCTAAGGGAATCGAACCCCTATCTCAAGAACCGGAATCTTACGTGATATCCATTACACTAAGGGTGCTAACAGTATACTATTATAGCATACTCTAAAATATAAAAAAAGACATGTTTCCATGTCTCATTATTATCTTACAATTCGATATCTCCGAAAAGATCCGCCATTGAGAATCCAGATTGAGTTTCTGGAAGTTCGTAGTCACGTTTTTCTTGACGTTTTGGACGACGTGGACGTGATTGACGTTTTTCGTTGTTTTCGCCTTCAGCGTTAGCTGGACGTTCTTCAAGAGCTTTGATAGAAAGTGATACACGTTCTGCATCAGCGTTTACTTCAAGAACTTTAACAGTAACGTCTTGACCTACTGAAAGAACATCTTTTGGATTTTCAACACGTTTGTGTGAAATTTGTGAGATGTGAACAAGTCCATCGATTCCTGGTAATACTTCAACGAAAGCACCAAAGTCAGTCAAACGTTTAACTTTACCTTCGATTACATCACCAGCAGCAAGTTTTTGTTCAACGCCATCCCATGGTCCAGGTGTTGTTGCTTTAAGTGAAAGTGAAACACGTCCTGCTTCTTCGTCGATAGCAAGAACTTTAACTTCAACTTCATCACCAACAGATACAACTGATTTAGGTGAAACGTTACGTTCGTGAGACAATTCAGTCACGTGAACAAGTCCGTCAACACCACCAAGGTCGATGAAAGCACCGAAGCTTGTCAAACGAGCAACTTTACCAGTTACTACTGAACCAACTTCAAGTTTAGAGAAGACTTCTTTACGAGCTTCTGCAGCTTCTGCTTCAACCACTTCACGACGTGAAAGGATGAAACGATTTTCAGCTGGATCAACTTCTTTAATTTTAGCGTCAAATTCTTGACCTACGAATTGTTCAGTGTTACGAACAAAACGAGTATCAATCATTGAAGCTGGAATAAATCCACGGAGTCCTTCAAATTCAACTGAAAGACCACCTTTAACAGCACGTGTTCCTTTAACAGTAACAACTTCTTCTTCACGACCAACAAGTTTATCCCAAGCTTTGCGAGCTTCCAAGCGTTTTTTAGATACAAGGTAAGTTACAGTATCAGTATCTTTACCAACAACTTGACGAAGAACAAGCACTTCAAGTGTTTCACCAACTTTAACAAGGTCTGCAACGTTTGCGTCACGGTCGTTTGTCAATTCACGACGTGTCAAAACACCTTCGATACCAGTTCCTTCGATAACAACATTTGCTTGATCATTATCTACTGAGATAACTTCAGCTGTTACAACGTCACCTGTGTTAACTTCGCTAACACTGTTTAGCAATTCTTCAAATTCGTTCATTCTAAAAAAATCCTCCAACAAGAGCCAGCCAATTCTGACCCTTGATAACAATATATTTTTCAAGGTACCCGCAAAGACAATTATTAACATAGACGGTGCCAATGCACCCGATACCTTTGACTGGGGTAGCTGGATTCGAACCAACGCATGAGGGAGTCAAAGTCCCTTGCCTTACCGCTTGGCTATACCCCAATAGCAAAATGCTATAAAAAAACATCTAAGCACTTGATATCGAATATTCCGATTCAGTTTCTTAGACATGGAGAGAGAGGGATTCGAACCCCCGAACCCGAAGGAGCGGATTTACAGTCCGCCGCGTTTAGCCTCTTCGCTATCTCTCCTTAAGAACAAGAAATAGTATAACACAGTTTCTTGACCAAAGCAAGCCTTTACTTTGGATTTTAATGATTAAGATTGTAGGCTTCGATAATGGCAGCTATTGCATCATCCATTTTCTTGTGGAAACCTGCTACGTTTTCTTTATCAACAACGGCAAACTTCCCATCGATTTCTACAATTTGTCCGATGACTTTCTTACCAACAAGAAGCTCAAAACCTTCAATGGTTGCTTTGTTTACAATGACTTTGGCATCTTTGATTTGGATTTCAATTTTTTTATCTTTTTTACTCATAGATTTATACCCGATACTTGGCTCGAGCCATCCTTTCTTAATGTATCTCCTTAATTCTACCGAAAAAGAAAAAAGCTTGCAAGAGCAAGCCTTAAAATAATCATTTATCTATTAAGAATTAGTCAACTTTGACAATCCATCCTTCTGGTGCTTCAACATCACCAAATTGGATACCTGTCAACTCATCATAAAGTTTACGTGTTACAGGACCTACTTCTGTTTCTGAGTAGAAGACATGGAAGTCATCACCATGTTGTACCCCACCAATTGGTGAGATAACGGCAGCTGTACCGCAGGCACCTGCTTCAACAAATTTATCCAATTCAGAAATCTTAACATCACCTTGGATAGCTTTCATGCCAAAGCGATTTTCAGCCAAGTAAAGCAATGAAAACTTGGTGATAGATGGCAAGATAGATGGGCTGAGTGGTGTAATGAATTCTTTATCGGCTGTGATACCAAAGAAGTTTGCAGAACCCACTTCTTCAATCTTAGTGTGAGTTGCTGGATCAAGGTAGATCACATCAGAGAAGTTACGGTCATGTGCAATCTTACCTGGCAACATACTTGCTGCGTAGTTACCACCAACCTTAGCAGCACCTGTACCATGTGGCGCAGCACGGTCATAATCATCTTGAATAAGGAAGTTTGTTGGAGCCAAACCACCTTTGAAGTAGTTACCTACTGGCATAGCAAAAATGGTAAAGATATACTCATCTGCTGGATGCACACCAATGATATCACCAACCCCAATCAACAATGGACGGAGATAAAGTGTTGCACCTGTACCATATGGTGGAACATATTCTTCATTTGCACGTACAACTTGTTTACATGCATCTACAAATTTGTCAACGGGAACTTGTGGCATCAAAAGACGATCCGCAGTACGTTGCAAACGTTTAGCATTTTCATCTGGACGGAACAATTGAATAGAGCCATCTTTAGTACGGTAAGCCTTGAGGCCTTCAAAAGCTTCTTGACCATAGTGAAGGGCTGGAGATGCTTCTGAAATATGCAAAGTCGCATCCTCAGTCAATTGCCCCTCATCCCATTTACCGTCTTTGTAATATGAGATATAACGGAATGGAAGTTTACTGTAATTAAATCCTAGATTTTCCCAGTCTAAATCAACTGTCATGTGTATATCCTCTTTTCTGTTACTATGTGCTTTCTAGTATAGTCCTTTTCATTGAAAATTTCAAGGTTATGTTGCAAAATTCTGACAATTCTTTTTAAAACACTTATTTTGCCCATCAAAGAAAAAAACTCTGCCCTCTAATAAGAGAACAAAGCTTTCTTATCTTTATCTTTCAATAATCTTGGCAGAAAAGACTTCTTTGTCTGCTAATCCTTCAATGAAGCTACCGTTGCTAGTACGGTCTGAAAGATTTAGAAGGGACAAGTCAACCTCTGCCGTTTCACCTGTTGTAGCTGTTACAAGCAAGGTCTGAGGAGTCTCTTCCACTGGTGTTGCTAGAAGATCTATCTCGCCACCAGCATTTTCCGTAAAGACTGGACCCGCAGTGAAGACACGGTGTGGTTTCGTCTTAAGCTCACGAAGAACTTGGAGACCTCGACCAGCTCGCTTAGCCTGTGGAATATCTGCTGTAGCTACACGTTTGAGACTAGCTCTTTGTGTCAGAAGGTAGAAACTTTGAGTATTTGCTACAAAAACAGCCTGAACGGTATCATCATCCTTAAGATTGATTGTCTTAACACCTGCTGCCTTGGCACCAACTACTGGCACTTCGTCCGCGTTAAAGCGAAGGGCATAACCCTTTTGAGTGATAATCATGATATCATCCAATTGAATTGGCGTAACCGTAACAATAAAATCACTATCATCCTTGAGTTTAGCGTATTTAACCGACTTAGACTTGTAGGTACGCCATGGCGTAAATTCCTTGCGTTCGAAACGTTTAATCTGACCCAGCTTGGTAGCTGCTAGGTAAGTACCTGTTTCAAAATCATCCAGGATTTCTGCGTAAAGCACTTCTTCATCCTTAGATAAATTGGTGATAGTTTGTGATAAATGCTCTCCCAAATCCTTCCAACGAATGTCTGGTAGCTCATGGATTGGACGATAAATCACATTGGCCTGATTAGTGAAAATCAAGAGGTGTTGTGTCGTCTTAGCTTGCTGAACCAGAATCAAATCATCATCATCACGTTTTCCGACTTCGTCAATCGTTGAAGCATTGAAAGAACGTGGGCTTGTACGTTTGACGTAACCACCGCGAGTGATGCTGACATAGGTTTCTTCTTCAACAATCAAACTTGCAGTATCAATTTCAATGGTCTTGGTTTCTGCTTGCAACTCTGAACGACGGTCATTACCAAATTTCTTCTTAATGTCACGGAGTTCACGTTTCATGACATTAAACATGGTACGCTCATCACCAATGATAGCAGCCAAGGTCGCGATTTGTTCACGTAAATCAGCTTCCTCATTTTGGAGGGTGACAATATCCGTATTGGTCAAACGATAAAGTTGCAAGGTCACGATAGCTTCTGCTTGTTCTTCTGAAAAATCATAGCTGACCTTAAGATTTTCCTTAGCATCAGCCTTATTTTCAGAAGCTCGGATAAGAGCGATAACCTCATCCAAAATAGAAATAACACGGATCAAACCTTCGACAATATGAAGACGTTTTTCAGCTTTTTCCTTGTCAAATTTTGAACGAGCAACGATAATATCACGACGGTGGGCAATGTAGCTAGATAAAATCTTTTGCAAGCCAACTTGACGTGGGGTGAAATTATCAATAGCCACCATGTTGAAATTGTAGTTGACCTGAAGATCCGTATATTTCAAAAGGTAGTTAAGAATAGTTTGGCTGTCAGCATCCTTCTTAAGTTCAATAGCAATACGTAACCCTGTACGGTCAGACTCATCACGAACTTCCGCAATACCTGGAACCTTGTTATTGACTCGAACATCATCGATTTTTTTAACAAGAACTGCCTTATTGACATCGTAAGGAATTTCAGTAACGATGATTTGTTCCTTGCCACCTTTGAGTTGTTCAATTTCAGTACGTGAACGCACAACGACGCGGCCCTTACCAGTTTCGTAGGCCTTACGAATCTCATCTTTACCCTGAATGATAGCCCCTGTTGGGAAATCTGGACCAGGCAAGAATTCCATCAATTTATCCAGTTTAGCAGATGGGTGATCAATCATGTAGACAACGGCATCGATGACCTCTGACAGATTATGCGGTGGAATATCTGTGGCATAACCAGCAGAAATCCCTGTAGCCCCATTAACCAAGAGGTTTGGAAAGGCGGCAGGTAATACGGTTGGTTCCTTCTCTGTATCATCAAAGTTCCAAGCCCAAGGAACGGTGTTTTTATCAATATCTTGAAGAAGGTAGCCAGCAATCTCTGACAAGCGCGCCTCTGTATAACGCATAGCCGCTGGTGGATCACCATCCATAGAACCGTTGTTACCGTGCATTTCAACTAAGATTTCACGATTCTTCCAGTCCTGGGACATACGCACCATGGCGTCATAAATGGAACTATCGCCATGTGGGTGAAAATTACCCATAATGTTACCCACCGACTTGGCAGATTTACGATAGCCCTTGTCATGGGTATTGCCATCCTTATTCATGGAATAAAGAATACGACGTTGAACGGGTTTCAAACCGTCACGAATGTCAGGAAGCGCACGCTCCTGAATAATGTATTTGGAGTAGCGTCCAAAACGCTCCCCCATGATGTCCTCAAGGGACATGTTTTGAATATTAGACATAAGATTTCTCTTTATTTTTTTAGTTTAAGTAATGATTTGAAATAATATAAAAGACAAATAGTAGATCCCCTACTTCACTGCAACACCTCTAATTACAATGTTGTTCCTTGACTTTGTAACTGTAGAAGAATGGTTTTCACCTTCCTAGTTTCTATTTCACCAATCACAAATTGAACCACTGTGCTTATCGCAATTAAAATGAAAGATACACAAGATAGTGTCAATGAAGTAGAAAGTTCCCCAAAGAATAAAATAAGGTTTAAAATTGTTAGACCGGTCATTATGGAGCCATTGATCACGAGAACTAGAGCTAATGGCATACGGAATAGCTTATAATGATAGATACTTTTTAAAAGAGATGTGATACTACAAACAACACTTAGGGGAGAAAAAACATAGACATAGTAGAAAGCCAATAACAACCCCGTGTAGGTCCTCTGTGAGAAGGGATTATCTATCAAAGATAGAAGGAAGGTTATCACTACTAGTATAGGCAAGATCAAAAAGCGTGTTTTTAGTGGTCTCTTTTTATAAACGCTTAAATAAGCTATTGCCCCTGCACATACAGGAAACACCACTTGAGGATAGTAAAGTAAAAAACTTAATACCTTAGATAACATAGGTTTACCTCATACTGTCTTTTCCTGACTTAGCAATATAGTCTTTATTTTTTTCATTTTCCTTTCCTCCTATTATAGTTTGAACAATACCAATTATCGCTAGGAGAAGAAAAATAAGGTACATAGATGAAGCAGGGAGAAATCCCAAAGACCCTTGTAAAAAGAGCAGATTGAGGAAAGCCAGTAATGTGGCAAAGAAACTATTAATAACTAGTAAGATTGAATATTTGGTTTGAAAGCGTATTTTGAAAGCGTATTAAATGTAGAAGACTTTTTATAAAAGCTATTAGCGAGAATGGCACATAAAACACTGAAAAGATCAACATATAGTAAAAAACAAATAATAAACCTGAGTATGGACTTCCAAAATAAGAATAGAGAGGATTATCCACCACGAAGATTATGAGGGAAACTATAGATAGAAGAAAAAGGATAAAAAAGCGTGTTTTTATAGGTCGTATGCCATAAAAAATTAAGTATATGGTAGAAACAATAACCATAAGAATAATAGCAGGAAAAGCTACATCTGCATGGTAAGCTAGGTAATCGATAACATTAAAATCCATTTTTCTACCTCCATTGATTTCTAGTCAATGACACTGCAAATAGTTAATAAACGATGTAGAAAATAATCAACTTGTTTCTTTATAATCCCAAGTATCTATTGATAGTAAGCGCTCTCCCTAACTCTATCTTATTACATTCCCTACTGGCCTGCAACTTAAAATGCGCCGCTTTCTTCCAAGGTAAATTTAACGTTATCTTCAATCCATTGACGGCGTGGTGCCGCCTTATCTCCCATAAGAACTGAGACACGACGTTCGGCACGCGCTAGGTCGTCAATAGTTACTCGGATAAGCGTTCTGGTCTCTGGATCCATAGTTGTTTCCCAAAGCTGGTCAGCATTCATCTCACCAAGCCCCTTGTAACGCTGGAGAATAGCTCCACGACCAAATTTTTGACGAAGTTCTTCAAGTTCCCCATCCGTCCAAGCATATTCGACAACTTCCTTCTTACCTTTCCCTTTGGACATCTTGTAAAGAGGAGGCAGAGCGATATAAACGTGTCCTGCTTCCACTAGTGGACGCATATAACGATAGAAGAAAGTAAGAAGCAAGGTCTGGATGTGAGCTCCATCGGTATCGGCATCGGTCATGATGATAATCTTGTCGTAGTTAATATCGTCAAGGTTAAAGTCAGCTCCAACTCCAGCACCGATAGTATAAATCATGGTATTGATTTCTTCGTTTTTGAGAATGTCTGCCATTTTGGCTTTCTCAGTGTTGAGGACCTTCCCTCGAAGAGGAAGAATGGCCTGGAATTTACGATCACGGCCTTGTTTGGCTGAACCGCCGGCAGAATCCCCTTCGACCAGATAAAGCTCATTTTTCTTAGCATTTTTAGACTGGGCTGGCGTCAATTTTCCTGACAAGAGTCCCTTGTCTTTTTTATTTTTCTTGCCATTTCGACTGGCATCACGAGCTTTTCTGGCAGCTTCACGGGCATCACGGGCCTTGATAGCCTTACGCACCAAGTTCGAAGCCAAATCTCCATTTTCCATAAGGAAGTAGGTCAAATGCTCTGAAACGATGCTATCCACAATAGGACGAGCTAAAGGAGATCCAAGTTTGTCCTTGGTTTGTCCTTCAAACTGAAGGTGTTCTTCAGGAACCAAGAGCGAGATAACTGCTGACAAGCCCTCACGGTAATCTGAGCCTTCAAGATTTTTATCTTTTTCTTTGAGAAGGCCTGTCTTACGGGCATAATCGTTAAAGGCCTTGGTAATAGCTGATTTAAAGCCTGTCTCGTGAGTACCGCCATCCTTAGTACGGACATTATTGACAAAGGAAAGGATATTATCAGAGTAACCGTCATTGTACTGAAGGGCTACTTCTAGGTGAAATTCCTGCTGGTCCCCATCAATATAGATGACTGGTGTCAGTGTTTCCTTGTCCTCATTCAAGTAAGATACAAAGTCTTGAACCCCATTTTCATAGTGGAATTCTTCACGAACTTCTTCTTCGCCACGCAAGTCTGTCAATGTCATAGTGACATTCTTAAGAAGGAAGGCTGATTCTTTGAGACGTTCTGAAATGGTGTTAAATTTGAAGTCAGTCGTTGAAAAGATACTAGCATCAGGCATAAAGGTAACTTTTGTACCTGTCTTAGATTTAGGTGCCTTGCCGATTTTTTCAAGTCCTGTTACAGGGTGACCCCCATTTTCAAAACGCTGACGATAAACACTACCGTCACGGGTAATTTCTACCTCAAGCCAGCTAGATAGCGCATTAACAACTGAAGAACCCACACCGTGAAGACCACCAGAAGTCTTATAACCACCCTGTCCAAATTTACCACCCGCGTGGAGAACAGTGAAAATAACTTCAACTGTTGGTTTACCCATGGCATGCATACCTGTCGGCATCCCACGTCCAGAGTCAGAAACAGAAACGGAACCATCCTTATTTAGGGTGACAGCGATGACATCACCAAAACCAGAAAGAGCTTCATCGACCGCATTGTCGACAATCTCCCAAACTAGGTGGTGAAGTCCTGTTCCATCCGTTGAGCCAATGTACATTCCTGGGCGCTTGCGAACCGCATCCAACCCTTCTAGTACCTGAATGGCATCATCATTATAATTATTTACATTTATTTCTTTTTTAGCCAAGAGTGACCTCCAAAATTTTCATCCTTATTATTTTATAAGTTTTCAGAAGAATTTGCAAAAGAAATCAAGAAAGTCCAAAAGATATCTTAAGGCTGACTGACTTTGTCAATTACTAGGCTGTATGCTATAATTATCTCATGAAAATCTTATTGTTAATCCTAATCGCCTACTTGTTAGGTTCCATTCAGACCGGCCTCTGGATTGGGAAACTATTCTTCCATACCAATCTTCGTGAGCATGGCTCTGGAAATACTGGAACAACCAATACCTTTCGTGTTCTAGGTAAGACTGCTGGTACCATCACCTTCTTGGTTGATATGTTCAAGGGGACTTTGGCTGTTCTGCTACCTATCTGGCTTGGTGTTACAGAGGTTTCACCTCTAATCATTGGTTTCTTTGCTATTATCGGACATGTTTTTCCAATCTTTGCTGGATTTAAAGGCGGGAAGGCTGTAGCGACAAGTGCAGGGGTGCTTCTTGGCTTTGCCCCACTCTACTGTGTATTCCTACTCTTGGTCTTTGCCCTAACACTCTATCTAACCAGCATGATTTCATTTTCAAGTGTCACTGCAGCAATTGTTGGACTTATTACCTTAGCTGTGTTTCCAGCCATCCATTTCTTACTAGATGGCTATGACCTTATTTTTACTGGGGTTCTTACCATCATGGCTTTGCTTATCATCTTCCGCCACACTGAAAATATGGGGCGCATCCGCAGGCATCAAGAAAACTTGGTACCTTTTGGACTTAATTTAACCAAACAAAACCCAAAGAAATAAACAATCCAGACCTACTAACCACTAGATTTACTAGTGGTTTTCTTGTTTTTCTAATCAAGCAATGCTTTCTAAAACAATAAAAAATCCGAAGGCTACACCTCGGATTTTTTTTAGGCTTAAGCTTTGAAGCTAACACCATTTTCTTTCAATTTTTTAACTGTCGCAGGTCCAACACCCTTGAGGGCAAGAACTTCTTCTTCAGTCACAGTAGCAAAAGCCTCTACTGAAGTCAAACCTTCATTATAAAGAGTTTCTACAAGGTTTGAACGAAGGCCTTCAACCTCTGGAAGTTCTGCAAAGGCTTCAAGACTAAGGTCTGTAGCTACCACTTCTTCCTTAGCAACTGTCTTAGTTTCAGCAACAGGTTGTGGTGCTACTGGTGGCACTGGTGGAACAGGCGCAACGGGTGGAACAGGGGCTTTAACATTATTGAAAAGTCCTTGTTTTTTCAAACGGCGTTTAAAAGCTTTCTTTTTATTTTTTACTTTAGCCATGTTTAGTTTTCTCCTATTTTGATAGACGATACCTTTCTATAAAGTAGTATCGCCATTTTCTTTTTCATCCTTTATTAATAGTGACGTTCCCCGAACAAGCCATCTGGCATATCATGGAAACCTTTGCCAGCACGATAGTTGGCAAACTTACCAATTAGGAAATTGTAAGCATCCAATTTAGCTTCATAGCGGTAACTTGCATCACGTGCACGTTCATCGCCGTCTTCTTCCCAGATTTTCTTGCTAGCGGCCAAGGCCGTTTCGTTTACTTTAACTTGGGTAACAACCCAGGCTTCGAAGTCTTTTAGAAATTCTTGTTCGTAGGTCATATTTTCCTCTTCATTTTAAAAACCAGCTTAACGCTGGCTTCATTTTCTACTAATAGTGTGTAGAGCTCATAGCCTTACAGTCTCCTATTATAACAAATAATTAGAAATTTGACTAGGTTCTAAACTCTGCATATAAGGCTTTAATGTCATTTGGACGTGTGCGGCAGCAACCACCTAAAATCTTAACCCCAAACTGATCATGCCAATCCTTGCTGTGTTCCACTAAGGTCAGAGCATCCTTATCCTTAGGTTTCCAAGTCTGCGTACTACCATCATAAACCTCACCTGAGTTGGGGTAAGTAATGAGGGCTTTTCCAGTATTTTTAAGAATAGCAAGAGCCTGATTATAGAGCAGAGGCGAACTACAGTTGATTCCTAGAGCCAAGATTTGGTCTGACTGGGAAACAAGCTGGGCAATCTCATCTAGAGAAGTCCCATCACTGATAGTGCCTGGTTCTTGGACTGTAAAACTGATATAAACTTCTGCTTCTGGAAATTCTTCAGCCAGAAGTTCATTCAAAGCTTGTGCTTCCAGACGATTAGGAATGGTTTCCAAAGCCAACAAATCGACACCCTGATTTAGGAGAATTTGAATGCGAGGGCGATGAAACTCCTTGAGAGCCTCTGTGGTAATCTGACCATAATCACCACTGTACTCAGAACCATTGGCCAAATAGGCTGCGTAAGGACCGACATCACCAGAGATCAATGGATAAGGACGCTTAGCTTTCTCAGTCTCATCTAAAGCTCCCCAGACCTTATCGCGTGCAGCCTTTGCCAACTGAACTGTCAAGGCAATAATCTGCTCCGCTTCTTTCTCAGTAAGTCCAGCGTCTATCAAGCCTGGTAAGGTTGCCTGATAAGACGATGTGGTAATCAAATCAGACCCAGCAGCTACATAGGTTTCATGGATTTTTTGAATAACTTCTGGCTTGTCAAGCAGGTACTTGGCTGACCAGAGTTTCCCAGAAATATCATAACCCAAGCTCTCCATCTCTGTTCCCAGAGCCCCATGAAGAATGAGGGGAGATTTATTCTCTAAATAGTCTTTAAATATTGCCATGCAAGGCCTCCTTACCATTTCTTAAAACGAAGGTAGTGATAGAGGTAGCAGAAAATCATAAAAGGAATACCAAAATAAAGTCCTGCCCGTTGTGAACTATCCCAAGCAATCCCAAGAACAGAAATGGCCAACAGAATGATTGTGATATAAGGTAGGATTGGATTAAAAGGCGTCTTGTAATCCAACTCATCATCAGAATGTTCTAAATTCCACTGTTTACGGAAGTTGATTTGTGCCATAGGAATAGAGAGCCAGACAACAACAACTGCAAAACCAGCGATTGATACCAAAGCTAGGTAAACTGTATCTGCTGCATAGATACTTGAAAAGAGCGATAAAACTGCTCCTGCCATAGAAATCAAAAGAGCTGTCATTGGAACACCATGCTTATTAATTTTCACTAGCTTTTTATTGAGCATCCCCTCATTGGCCAAAGACCACAGCATACGACTTGACGCATAAAGTCCAGAATTTCCAGCAGAAAGGATAGCTGTCAAGATAACAAAGTTCATGATGTCCGCTGCAAATGGAATCCCCATCTTGTCAAAGACATCAACAAAAGGTGCTGAGGATACCCCTGCTTCTTTCATGGGAAGAAGCGAAGCCAAGACCACAATGGTCAAGACAAAGAAGATAACCAAGCGTCCAATGGTCGTTTTAATAGCACGCGGAACAGCCTCTTTAGGATTATCTGTCTCACCAGCTGCGATACCGATTAACTCTGTTCCCGAAAAGGCGTAGTTAACCGCCAACATGACTGACACAATGGCAAGACCACCATTTGGAAAGAGACCATTAGCCGTCAAATGCTTGAACATAATAGCTTCACGATGACCATCAAAGCTGACCAAACCAAACATAGCCCCCAGACCTAGGATGATAAAAACCAAGATAGCAATAACCTTTATAGAAGAGAAGAAAGATTCCGCTTCCGCAAAAGACCTTACACTCAGAGCATTAATTCCAAAAATCACCAAGGCAAAGAAGGCCGCAAACATCCAAGCCGGAACTGATGGAAACCAACGTTGCATCAACATGGCAGCACCCAGAAATTCTGTTCCCAAGGCTACCGTCCAACAAATCCAATAAAGCCAAGCTACCGTAAAGCCGGTTCCCGGACTGATAAATTTAGTGGCATAGGTGTGAAAAGATCCTGTTACTGGCATGGCAACAGCTAACTCACCTAATGAAAGCATGACCAAGTAAACAACGATAGCCCCCACAAGATAAGATAGGATCGCACCAAGGGGTCCTGCTTGTGCAATCGTATAGCCTGAGCTAAGAAAGAGACCAGTACCAATGACACCACCTAGCGAGAGCATAAAGAGGTGGCGTGAGGTCATCTTCCGTTGGAACTGACCTTCATTTTCATAATTATGGTTTTCCATAGATTCCTCCAATATATGTGATAAAACAAGCTTATCACAATATCATCCCCTTGGATAATAGGTGGAAACTATCAAAGAGATAGACAAAAACTATCGCAAGAAAAAACTCGGATCTCTCCGAGCTTTTCTTACAATTCTGCCAAAATCGTATCCCATGCCTCGTCATAGCCGTCACGTGTGACAGATGAAAAAACGATGAAATGGTCATTTTTGTCGAAATTGAGTTTTTTCTTAATAATCGATTCGTGCTTGTTCCATTTTCCGCGAGGAATCTTGTCAGCCTTAGTCGCTACAACGATGACCGGAATTTCATAATACTTGAGAAATTCATACATTTGGATATCGTCTTGAGTTGGTTCATGTCGGAGGTCAACCAAGCTAACAACGACACGAAGATTATCTCGAGTCACGAGGTACTCCTCAATCATTTTGCCCCATTTGGCACGTTCTTTTTTAGACACACGGGCATAACCGTAACCTGGCACATCCACAAAACGAAGCTTATCGTCAATATTGTAGAAATTAAGCAACTGAGTTTTCCCTGGTTTTCCAGAAGTACGTGCTAGGTTTTTACGACCAAGAAGTGTATTGATAAAGCTTGATTTACCAACATTCGAGCGTCCTGCTAGGGCAACCTCAGGGAGGTCATCTTGGGGATAGTGGCTCTTATTCGCCGCACTGAGCAAAATCTCAGCATTGTGCGTATTTAGGACTTGTTCTTCAGCCATAGAACCTCCTTATGCTGTTTCCAAAACTGGAGCAGCTGTGCCGTCAACGGCTTCTTTTGTAATACGAACCTTAGTCACATCTTCCTGGCTAGGAATCTCAAACATGACATCCATCATGACTTCCTCAATGATAGAGCGAAGGCCACGCGCACCGGTCTTACGTTCAATTGCCTTACTTGCAATAGCTTCAAGAGCATCCTGGTCAAACTCCAGTTCAACCCCATCATAAGACAAGAGGGTTTGGTACTGTTTAACCAAGGCATTTCTAGGCTCTGTCAAGATACGAACCAAGTCGTCAACCGTTAACTGTTCAAGGGCCGCAAGGACTGGCAAACGTCCGATAAACTCAGGGATAAGACCGAATTTTTGAATATCTTCAGCCACAATTTCTTGCATGTATGATGAGTCATCATCAATTGCCTTATTATTTTGACCAAAACCAATGATTTTCTCACCAAGACGTTGCTTAACGATATCTTCGATACCATCAAAAGCACCACCAACGATAAAGAGAATATTCTTAGTATCAATTTGAATCATCTCTTGGTTAGGGTGTTTACGACCACCTTGAGGGGGAACGCTAGCTACTGTTCCTTCGATAATCTTCAAGAGGGCTTGTTGAACCCCTTCACCAGAAACGTCACGAGTGATTGATACATTTTCACCCTTTTTAGCAATCTTATCAATCTCGTCAACATAGATGATACCACGTTCCGCACGTTCAATATTGAAGTCTGCCGCTTGGATCAGTTTGAGGAGGATATTTTCCACGTCCTCACCCACATAACCTGCCTCTGTCAATGATGTTGCATCCGCAATCGCAAATGGAACATTCAAGCTACGAGCCAAGGTCTGAGCCAAGAAAGTCTTCCCTGAACCAGTTGGTCCAATCATGAGAATATTTGATTTTTGCAAATCCACATCATTGTCTTCACGACTTTCTGTGAAATTGATACGTTTATAGTGATTGTAAACAGCTACCGCCAAGGCACGTTTGGCACGGTCCTGCCCCACGACATAGTTGTTCAAAATATCTAAAAGTTCTTTTGGCTTCGGAGTTTCAGCCAAGTCAGCCAAAACTTCTTCTGCCATTTCCTCACGAATAATTTCTTGTGACAAGGCCACACATTCGTTACAGATAAAGACGCCATTCCCAGCGATAATTTTCTTTACTTCTTCTTGGTTTTTGCCACAAAATGAACAATAAACCATTTCTTCATTACGATTTCCAGCCATTTATTCCTCACTCTTTTCTAAAATAGGGTGCCATAGAAGGCGTGAATAGTATTGACAAGGTTAGTAAAAGCATTTAAAAAGAGAAAAACTGCTAACCCATAACGTTTCTTGCGAAAGGCAGGAATGGCAGAGAGGACACAAAGCACTCCCAATAATGCAGTAAATAACCCAAAAACACTACGTTGCATGAACCTAGTCTCCTTCTTTTTCATAGCGACTTATGCTAAAGTCGTAGGCATTTTTATCATCCTTGACCGCGCGGTCACGTGATACCTCTTTAAATGCCGTCATATCTAGTTGTGGAAAATACGTGTCTCCCTCTAAATCAGCCTCAATAGTTGTCTTGATGAGTGCATCATAATGTCCATCAAAAGCCTTGTAGACACCAGCACCACCAGCAATATAGAGGTCCTTATCTTGCTGTTCGAACCAAGCCAGAGCTTCCTCAACACTCGTAACGGTCGTCACACCCTCACAGTCGAAGTCCTTGTCTCTTGTCAAAATCAAGGTTTCACGTCCTGGTAGGCAACGACGGTTCATGCCATCAAAGGTCACACGTCCCATGAGAATTGCTGAGCCCATGGTCGTTTTCTTGAAATGTGCCAGTTCAGCAGGCAAGTGCCAAGGCATGGTGTGATTCTTCCCAATAACATGGTTATGAGCTTCCGCCCAAATAGCAATGAGTTGTTTAGACACAGTATTTCCTTTTCTTTTTAAGTTTACAATCCATTCTAACAAAAAAAGAGAAAAAGAGCTTGGAAAAAACTTTGCCAGCTCTTTATGGGCTTAAATCATAAGCATTTATTAAATTGCTAAGTCAAATTTGAGTTGAGGTTTAACAGGCTCATAGTCAACCAATTCAAAATCTTCTGGTTTGATATCAAAGAAATTCGTTCCATCAGGAACATTGAGGACCAAGCGTGGTTGGCAATCAGAGGGCTGACGTTTGAGCAGTTCTTCGGCTTGCTCAAATTGATTGTCATAGATATGGAGGTTGTTGATGAAATAAAAGAATTTACCAACTTTCCAACCAAAGTGCTTGGCAATCATCATCTGAAGAGCCACATACTGCATGGCATTAATATGATGAGCCACCAGCATATCGTTAGAACGTTGCGTCAAAGTGGCGTCCAAATAAATGTCCTCGCCCACACGACGAACGTCAAACATGGTTTGGAAGGCACAAGGCTGAAGTCCTGCTGTCTCCTCGAAGGCCTCGTAATCCCAAAGGGAGATGACATTACGGCGATTCCACGGATTAGCCTCCAACTGAGCCAACAAACGGTTAATAATATCGTGCTTCTTAACGACCGCCCCATAACGCTGACCAATCGAACGCTTGTCCCCATTATTAGCAGGTACGCCTTCAACTTCCCAGTCATTCCAATAATGCACATTATACTTATCTTCAAGGACATCTAGGCTATTTGACTGGTCTTGGTAAATCCAAAGCACTTCTTTGATAGCAGATTTGATAGCAATAGGACGAAGAGTGGTAATAGGAAACTCTCCCTTGCTCAAATCATATTCAGCAAAAGACCCTGTAATATATTTGGAATTGGCTGTAGTGCCATCCTTGTATTTAGGACGTGCTTGCTCCGACCAAACACCCTCTTCCATGATTTTAGTGATATTTTCTTTAAATATAGTGTCTGCTTTTGTCATGATTTTCCTCTTTATTCAATTGAAAACAAAGTATTTTTTGAGACTTTCCTTAAGTGATTACGGACGTCTGCGAACTTCCAAGACTAATTTTTGAGCCTATGGTCTCAAAAATTCCGAGTGTCTGTAAACAAAACACTTTATTTACGGACACTTATCTCACAGCGGAAAGTCTCACTTAACGCTCGCAATGATTTCAATATATAACAACAATTTTACTTTTCTAACATAGCTAAAAAACTAGTAGAGTGCCACTTCAATTTTACCTTATTCTAGTGCAAATGAGAAATATAAGCTATGGCAATACCCAAAGTAAGTCGTTTAAAATCCCCTAGTTCCTATCAAAAAATGAGATATAACTAACTATCAAAGTTTTTTCAAGGCGAAAGCGCTCTTTTATGGTAAAATCACTATAGATTAGTATCTTCTGGATACTCTACAATGAAGAAAAAAAGGAAACATCATATGTCTATTGGAATTGATAAGATTGGTTTTGCGACCAGTCAATATGTTCTAAACATGGCTGATCTCGCTCTTGCCCGTGGGGCGGAGCCTGAAAAATTCAGCAAGGGGCTGATGCTTGATGCAACCAGTATTACGCCGATTACAGAAGATATTGTGACGCTTGCCTCTGATGCGGCGGCTGATATTTTAAATGACGACGACAAAAAAGCTATCGATATGGTCATCGTGGCTACTGAGTCTTCCATTGACCAGTCAAAGGCTGCTGCTGTCTATGTTCACAGTCTTTTGGGGATTCAACCTTTTGCCCGTTCTTTTGAAATGAAGGAAGCTTGTTATGCTGCAACTGCTGGACTTAACTATGCTAAATTGCACGTGGCAGCCCACCCAGAGAGCAAAGTTCTGGTTATTGCCAGTGATATTGCCCGCTATGGTGTCGGATCTTCTGGTGAGTCAACCCAGGGAGCTGGTGCTGTAGCTATGCTAGTCAGTCAGAATCCACGTATTTTAGAGCTTACAGATGACAACGTGGCACAAACTCGTGATGTCATGGACTTCTGGCGTCCAAACTATAGTTCAACGCCTTATGTTCAAGGCATCTATTCAACCAAGCAGTACCTTGACAGTTTGAAGACAACTTGGGCAGCTTACCAAGAGCGTCATCAGGCTGACTTTGCTGATTTTGCAGCTTTTTGTCTCCACCTTCCTTATCCTAAGCTAGCTCTTAAGGGACTTAATAAGATTATTCCCAAAGATTTGAATCCCGAGAATAAAGAGCGTTTAACAAACAACTTTGATGCTTCAATTACCTATAGTCGTCAAATTGGAAATATCTATACAGGGTCACTTTATCTTGGACTTCTTTCATTGCTTGAACAGTCGCAAGACCTTAAAGCAGGAGATAAGATTGGCTTCTTCTCTTATGGTTCTGGAGCTGTCTCCGAAATTTTCTCAGGACGTCTGGTTGAGGGCTACAAAGACCTGATTCGTTCAGACCGTCTAGATACCTTTGCCAAACGTCACCCCTTGAGCGTTGCTGATTATGAAAAACTTTTCTATGAAGAGGCGCAGTTGGATGACACTGGCTCTACTCAATTCGCTGATTACCAAACCGGAGCTTTCCGTTTAACTGAAATCTCTGAACACCAACGTATCTATAAAGGAAATTAATATGACTAAACTCTCTTGGACTGGTTTTTCCAAGAAGACACCGCAAGAACGTAAAGAGCATTTGAAAAAGAATGCTCTTTTGTCTCAGGAAAATCAAGATCTTCTGGATAAGGACCAACAACTCACCCTTGAAACAGCCAACCAAATGGCTGAAAATGTTATTGGTCGATTTACACTTCCCTTTGCCGTTTGCCCAGATGTATTGGTAGACGGTGTGACCTATCAGGTTCCCATGGTTACCGAGGAACCCTCAGTTGTGGCTGCTGCTTCCTACGCTAGCAAGCTCATTAAGCGTTCTGGTGGTTTCACGACTACAATCCATGACCGTCAAATGATTGGCCAAGTTGCCCTCTTTGACGTTCCTGATAAGGATAATGCTTCAAGCAAAATTCAAGCAGCCAGTCAGGACCTTATAGAGATTGCCAAAGAGGCTCACCCTTCTATTGTTAAGCGTGGGGGTGGCCCTCGCAAGCTCTGGACTGAGACTAAAGGAGACTTCCTCATTGTCTATCTAGCCGTTGATACCCAAGAAGCCATGGGAGCCAATATGGTCAACACCATGATGGAAGCCCTGGTGCCAGAATTAGAAAACCTGTCAGAAGGTCAAAGCCTCATGGCTATTCTCTCAAATCTAGCCACTGAAAGTCTTGTGACAGCGACTTGTCGTCTTAGCACACGCTTCCTCAGTCGTAATAAGGAAGAGGCACATGACCTGGCTAAGAAAATGGAGATGGCCAGCCAACTGGCTCAGGTGGACCCCTACCGAGCAGCTACCCATAATAAGGGAATTTTCAATGGTATCGATGCCCTAGTTATCGCGACCGGAAACGATTGGCGAGCAGTTGAGGCCGGTAGCCATGCCTATGCAAGCAAGGATGGTAGCTACCGAGGTCTGTCCACATGGACTTATAATCAGGAATCTAAGGAACTAGTTGGAGAATTATCCCTCCCCATGCCAATCGCAACCCGTGGCGGTTCTATCGGACTTAACCCTAGTGCTTCTATCGCCCATGATTTGCTTAATCATCCAGATGCCAAAACCCTAGCCAGTATCATCGTCTCTCTTGGTTTGGCACAAAATTTGGCTGCTCTGAAAGCTCTGACTTCAACAGGAATACAAGCAGGACATATGAAACTCCAAGCCAAATCCCTGGCTTTGTTAGCTGGGGCCAGTCCTGAAGAAATGCCTCAAGTTTTGGCTGAACTTCTCAAAGCCAAACATATGAACCAAGAAACTGCACAAGCAATTTTGGAGAAACTCAGAAACCATAAGTAGTGGATCAGAAACAATAAAAAAATCACTCTGCCTAATCACATAAAAAATAAAGATGTTGGAAATTTTATCTCAACATCTTTTTCATATCTCACAAGTTCTGACTTGACTTGAATTTCTATAATGTTATAATCTAGTTATGAAAACTAGATTAAGAGGTTTTTATAATTTGACAACACAACAATACCCTCTCTGGGAAGAATTACCAGAGATTGAACTCTATTTGGATCAGGTTTTGCTCTATGTCAACCAGGTCACCCAAAGCACTTTGGGACCAAACGACAAGGGGTTAACCGCCTCTATGGTCAATAATTATGTCAAACATGGCCATGTCGCAAAACCCATCAAGAAAAAATATAATGCTGCTCAGGTAGCTAGACTTATTGTCATCACTAGTCTGAAGACCGTCTTTGAGATTTCTGAGATTGCCAAAACCTTAGAAATCCTACGAACAGATGCTGAAAGCCAAAAGAGCTACTACAATGACTTTGTAGCCTGTATGAATGGTCAGTTTCCCCAAGAAGCTCCACAAGTCATACTCTCAGCCTGTCAGACGCTTCAATGTTACCGAGCTACTCATCAACTTTTGAACGACCTTGAAGGAGGAAATAATGTCTAATACTGCTACTTTTAATACTTCTCCCAACCTCAAACTCAGTAAAAAACTTAGCTTTGGTGAGGAAGTGGCAAACAGCGTGACACACGCCGTCGGAGCTGTGGCCATGCTAGTCTTACTACCAATTACTGCCGTTCATGCCAACAACGGCTACGGCATGACTGCTGCGGTCGGAATGTCTGTTTTCGTTATCAGCCTTTTCCTCATGTTTTTGAGCTCAGCCATCTACCATGCTATGGATTACAACTCACCCCACAAGATGGTTCTAAGAATTATTGACCACAGCATGATTTATATCGCCATTGCTGGAAGCTACACCCCTGTTGCCCTCTCATTGGTTGGCGGTTGGCTAGGCTATAGCATCATCATCCTCCAATGGGGAACAACAATTTTTGGTATTCTCTATAAAATCTTTGCTAAAAAAATCAATGAAAAGTTCTCCCTCTTCCTCTATCTGATGATGGGATGGTTGGTTATCTTCATTATTCCAGCTATCGTTACTAAGACAGGGCCAGCCTTTTGGGGGCTCATGCTTGCTGGAGGATTGTCATACACGGTTGGGGCAGCTTTTTACGCTAAGAAAAAACCATACTTCCACATGATTTGGCACCTCTTCATCATGCTGGCTTCGGCTCTGCAATATCTGGGTATCGTCTACTTCATGCTTCCTTAAGCTAATACTAGACTTCAAGGTGTTATGGTATAATAAGGCATACGGAGGTAAATCATATGAAAAAAGAACTCAGACGAGATCCAAACAACAAAATCATTGCCGGTGTTTGTTCTGGTATCGCTAAATATCTTGACATTGACCCTGTCATTATTCGCCTCATTTGGGCTGCAGCGATTTTCTTATTCGGAACAGGCTTTCTTTTCTACATCATTTGCTGGATTATTATCCCAGAAGAAAGCAAATGGTAAGCTATCATTGAATATACAAAAAAGTGATACGGACCTAAATTTCTTACCATTTAGGTCCATATCACTTTCTTTTTTTATTTTCTCAAGCGGAAAATCAAATAGCTGACATTAACAAGGAGTAAAACACTCCAAAGAATGAGAAAGGGAATATTTCCTCGGACAGCATTGTGCCAAATACCTAGGGCGTATAAGGCCATAAAGACTAGTGATCCTAGAATCGCTGTTCCTTTATTGTTTTGTGGTTGTTTAGACATATGAACCTCCTTTGTTTGCTTTTTCTGAATCGATTTAAAGCCATAAACCAGAGCAAGAAAAAGTCTGGCTTGGCGTTTGACATCATTTGCCAAAGACCTATGAGACTGGGCATAAATACCTTTTGGATTGTAGAAAGATTTATCAAACTGTTCAGGCGCTTGCTGTCCCAAACGTTTTTTCAATTTGTTGGGTGAACGAAAGCCCCTAGTCATTCGATTACGAAAATCAGGGTCATGTGGTTGGACCGGCTCCACATCCAGTTGCCAGTGGCGTTTGAAATTACCATAGTTAAAACTGGCACCATTAACCACCCCACTCTCAGTCACCTGCTCCGCATCGACCTCATTGAGAAAGTTTCCCTGACTATCCAGAATAAACTCAATCCGATTATAGAGAAGAATTTTTAGATTAACACTTGGAATCCCATCAGGATAAACCGCCTTGCCATCACAGATAGAAACCTTCTGGTGCAAACGTCCCTGATCAAACATGGTGAAAGGCTTCCATCTCAGATAGACAGCCAAAGCTTCTTTATCTGTCATCCCTGGCTTTTTATAATGCGTCCGCACATACTGTGCCTGTTGACTAGAAATCAGGTATCGTAGCTGATGGATTTGTCGCTCTATAGAAACATTCTTAGACAAACTATCATCAGGAAAAGCCAGATCTACCAATTTCACGACATCCTTCCAGAAGGAATCATGCGGTGCTAAGTCAGAATCGAAATAAGATAAAAGGTGTTGGGTTTCTTCAAGCTCTCCCGATAAGTCCTCTGGCATCTCTATATAAGCTAGCAATAGCTTTAGCACTTGCAATGGTTGGTAGTCCCTTTGCCAGTTCTTCCATAAGTGTCGAAAGGCTTTTGAACCAATGAGCATCACATCTCTCCTCAATAACATACGTAAATTTAATCAGTCGTCTCTTTGATGAACTCCTCTATCTTCTCGGACACCTCTTTGGTCTGATAGTGATAAAGATAATGCGGAGAATCATAAAAAGTCACTTCGATATTTTTCTGGTCCTTTGCAAAGGTAGTCGCATAATGCCGCCAGTCCTCCTGGCTAAAACCTGTACCCTCACCATTCGAGACCATCAGTAAGGTTGGAATATGTGAATCAATGCTAGAAGTAACCTTTTTCGCATTTTCCTTAACAGACAGGCTCTCATTTAACATAGCCTTTGACAATATTTGACGATAGGCTATCCGTTGGTAGAGGCGGCGGTCACTACTACTGAGATTGGCATTAGGCACATATAAGCGACTCGGTAAATACCTTAATAAGCCCAATTGACTTCCCCAACGAGCCATACGTAATATCTGGGGATGCATTTTTAAATGAGCGTAACTTTCTGGTAGGGCCCAATCTAAACCAATGATAGCTTTCACTTCACTAGGATATTTTTCCTGCCACAGAAGTGTCTCTAAGGAGGCCATCGAATGAGAAAGGATAATATAAGGACCTGAGACATGAGCCCTGGCTAGGGCTTGACGTGTCTCTGAAAGAACCTCAGAAACATCTCGGGACTTGGATGTATCCTCACTGTAACCATAGCCAGCCCTTTCAACAACGACTATCTTATACTGCTTCGAAAGCCCATCATACAAGTCTTTAAAATCTAGAATGGGAGAGGCTGTTCCAGCACCAGAAAGAAAAACTAGAGTTTGTGGCCCCTCCCCCTTTACAAAGACACTCATGTCATGACCATTCACAGACACCATTTGCCCCATAGGATTGAGAGAAGCCTTCTCTCTTTGCAAGGCTAATCTATGGTAAGTAAAGATCGCCAGCAACAAGAACAGAACTAATCCCAGCAGAAATAAAAGTCTTTTCATAAAAACGTGCATGGTTTATCCTACTAAAAAGTCAGCTAGCTTAGCTAACCGACTTTCTGATTTATTCGGCATCTGGGCGTGATTTGCGAGCAATATCAGCAAGGATATTTTCTACAAATTCTGACACAGCTTCAGTGTGTGTTTGTTTTTGTCCATAGCGACGAACGTTAACAGTTCCGTCTTCCATTTCCTTATCACCAACAATCAATTGGTAAGGAATTTTTTGTGTTTGAGACGCACGAATCTTGTATTGCATTTTCTCGTTACGTTCATCCACTTCAACACGGATACCGCGGTCACGAAGTTGTTTAGCAACTTCCCAAGCGTAATCTGTGTGGGCTTCATTTGAAACTGGGATAACAGTCACTTGTTGAGGTGCCAACCAAGTTGGGAAGGCTCCTTTATAGTTTTCAATAAGGATAGCTGTAAAGCGTTCCATTGTTGAGATAACCCCACGGTGAATCATAACTGGACGGTGTTCTTCCCCATCAGCACCGATGTATTTAAGGTCAAAGCGTTCTGGAAGCAAGAAGTCCAATTGGATAGTAGAAAGTGTTTCTTCATTACCAAGGGCAGTCTTCACTTGGATATCAAGTTTTGGACCGTAGAAGGCAGCTTCACCTTCTGCTTCAAAGTAGTCGAGTTCCATGTCATCCATGGCTGATTTCAACATGCTTTGAGCATTTTCCCACATTTCATCATTGTCAAAGTATTTGTGAGTATCTTTAGGGTCACGGTATGACAAACGGAAACGATAGTCAGTCAAGTTGAAATCTTCGTAAACGTCGATAATCAATTGAAGCGTACGTTGGAACTCATCTTTGATTTGTTCAGGTGTTACGAAAGTATGACCGTCATTAAGTGACATTTCACGCACACGTTGAAGTCCTGTAAGGGCACCTGATTTTTCATAACGGTGCATCATACCAATTTCAGCGATACGGATAGGCAATTCGCGGTAAGAGTGCACATGGTGTTTGTAAACTTCGATGTGGTGAGGACAGTTCATTGGACGAAGGACAAAGGCTTCACCATCTCCCATATCCATTGTTGGGAACATATCTTCACGGTAGTGATCCCAGTGACCTGAAGTTTTGTATAGCTCAACTGAGGCAATTGGTGGAGTGTAGACGTGTTGGTAGCCTGCTGCTACTTCCTTGTCTACGATGTAGCGTTCCAAGACACGACGGATTGTCGCACCGTTTGGCAACCAGAATGGAAGACCTTGACCAACCTCTTGAGAAATCATGAACAAATCAAGTTCTTTACCAAGTTTACGGTGGTCACGTTCTTTAGCTTCTTCAAGACGTTTAAGGTAAGCCTTGAGATCTTTTTTATCGAACCAAGCTGTACCATAGATACGTTGCATCATAGCATTATCGCTATTTCCACGCCAGTAAGCACCTGCAACATTCAAAAGGTGGAAGACTTGGATACGACCAGTTGATGGCACGTGTGGGCCACGGCAAAGGTCAACGTACTCACCTTGACGGTAGATAGTCAAACCACCTTCGTCTTCTGAGTGTTCTTCAATCAATTCCAATTTATATGGGTCATTTTTGAAGATTTCACGCGCTTCGTCTTTAGTCACTTCTTCACGGATTGATGGGAAGTTTTCTTTAACGATTTTCTTCATTTCTTCTTCGATACGAGGAAGGTCTTCGTTAGAAATTTGACCAGCTTCATTGTCAGTATCGTAGTAGAAACCATCTTCGATAGCTGGACCAACACCCAAATGAATATCTGGGAAAAGGCGACGAGCTGCTTGGGCAAACAAGTGAGCCGCTGAGTGACGCAAGATTGGAAGAGCGTCTTCGTGATCAGGTGTCACGATTTCGATGCTTCCATCTTCAGTAATCGCACGAGTTGTGTCAATCAATTTACCGTTAAATTTACCAGCAAGTGCCTTTTTAGCCAAAGAGTTGCTGATAGATTGTGCAATTTCAAAAGTTGTAACGCCAGATTCAAATTCACGAACAGCGCCATCTGGGAAAGTAATGTTAATCATCATATTCTCCTTAAAATTAATCTAAATTAATATCAATAATTGATGTTCTAAACTCTTTCATTCTTATACGCAATAGAAGAGTTGAGGAAGTTAAAAACCCTATAAGAGATAGGACTATAAAAACATGTTTCCATAAGGGGAGTGTAGTTCCATCTACAATCGGATATAGACGTATTGGATAGGTTGTCAATGCACTATAAAGATAAACCGCTGCAGTCGAACTACACAAGTATCCTATCTGAACTTTTAGTTTTGTCTTAGTAAGCATTAGGATGCTATAAAAGGGAATGCCAAAAACTAGAAGCGGTATCCCTAAGGCATAAAGGCTAATAAGAATGGTAACCGGTCCATCCCAAAACATTAGAGAGATAAATAACAACATATATGTTACCAAATAAAATAATATGGCACCTGTCTTAGAAAATAGGATTGTATTTCGACTCAATTAGCCTCCTCCCCTCAATTTTGGTTTAGCCCTTTAAATATGCTTAAGCCAAATAAAAAGCGACATCCTCAAAAGGACGTCGCAACGTGGTTCCACCTTAGTTCATGTACGACAAAAAACGAGTCTGTCCTACACCTCTGATTGGCTCTAACGTGGCCACCGTTTTATGTTTGCATAAAAAGTTAATCGAGTAGTCCCAATCATGTCCTCTGCGTGATTTCCAGCACCACACGCTCTCTGAAAGATTTCCCATGACTGATATGTCTCTATGCGTTATTATAGCATGAAACTGTAATTTTTCAAGCTAATTATCTCTTTTATTAATCAATTCTAAGATTTTATCTGACTAGGAAAATCTGGTAGCTTTCCTAATCCAAAAGTTTCGTGATATTTCTGATTTTCTTGACCTGTTTGGCTGATCCTTTAAGGATACGAACAGAGCCATTAACAGGCAAGGTAATAGCCTTAGTTGGCAAATAAGTTACCATACGCGTCAAGCGTTTCATGGTACTATCTTCACCATTCAAATCATTGTGGAAATCCTTAGAAATCGTAAGGTCCAAGTAATACTCATAGACACGTTTTCCAAAGTTTTCCGCAGAAATTTCATAAAGCTTATCAGCCCACTTAGTCTCGTCTTTTTCTGGTGTAGCAATGGCAGCTTCCAAAATGGCCCCTGCTAAATCATTATCATGATAATAAAGCGTTCCAAACATCTGGTCTGTAATCACATTATCCAAGTAAGGATTTCCATGAGCGATGATAGGGGTACCACTAGCCAAGGCTTCAAGATAGGTCAATCCCTGAGTCTCACTGGTTGATGCCGAAATGAAGAAATCAGCAGCCTTATAATAAAGCGCTGTCTCACTAGGCGCAATCATACCTGTGAAAACCACCTTGTCCTGAATACCAAGTTTTTTGGCTTGAGACTTAAGATCTGGTAGGTAAGGACCGTCACCAGCCACAACCAAACGCACCTTGTCGTCTTCCTCCAAAACAGAAGGTAGAGCAGCCAGCACAGCCTGGATGTTTTTCTCATAGGACACACGAGAGAGGCTCAACAACATGGTTTCATCCGAAGCAATACCAAGCTTGGCTCTCAAGTCCGCTACATCTTCTTCGGTAATCTCTGGACGCTGGAATTTTTCAAGTTCAATGCCTGTTGGAATGACCCGTTTTCCAGCAGCAATCTTGTACTTGAGTAAAAGGTCATAAACAATCTCGCTCGGACAGATAACCCCATCCAGATCGCTCATAAAGCCACGAACAATGTACTTAACCATGCTTGGACGGATGACCATACCTTTGGCAATATAGCGGACATAGTCTTCATACTGAGTATGATAGGTGTGCACAACAGGAATCCTAAGTTCACGCGCAATGGCAATTCCTAGAAGCCCCAAGGAGAACTCTGTCTGCGTGTGAATAATATCAAGCTTGTACTGTTTTGCAATCTCTAGAGCCTTAGAAAAGCCACGATAAGCCACTCGGCGATCCTTAAAAGCAAAGAAAGGCACACTGGGAATACGGACAATCTGCCAGTCTTCATAGCGGTCAACATCTCTATCAGTCGTGGTAAAGATAAAGACTGTATGCCCCATTTTTTCCAACTGCGTCTTCAGCGTGCGAATACTGGTCGCAACACCTGATACCTGTGGAAAATAGGTATCTGTAAACAATCCGATACGCATTTAAATCTCCAATACTTCTTTGTAGGCTTCAACAAGTTTCTGAGCCACATCATCAATCGAGCGACTTTCTGCAACCTTGTAACCTTCTTCACGTTTGTCCACTTTACCATCGATAATATCTTGTAAGGCTACTACAAATTCATCCACGTTATGCCCGAATGAAGCAGATTTGTCATCAACCCAGCCCTCATAAACAGGAATATCACGCAAAACCACATGTTGGTGACTGGCAAAGGCCTCTAGCACTACGATTCCTTCAGTTTCCTCATAGGACGGAAAAAAGAAGGCATTAGCACCACTCATAGCTCCCTGGAAGACAGCTCCCTTGAAGTAACCTGGGAAGCTGACATTATCAGGATGCTTACCATTGACAATGTCTCGAATTTTCTTAGGAATCAGCCATTTGCTGATACTACCTAACCAAATGAAACGAACATGGGGCATCTTTTCGGCAACCTTGACGAAATCTTCAATTCCCTTGCGTTGGAAATAAAGACCCGCACAAATCACCACTGGCTGTCCTTCCTTAATACCAAAGTATTCTCGGAAAACTTCTTCCTTACGTGGATCCTTACCGTATTTTTTCAAATCAATCCCATTTGAAACAGCAATAATCGGTGTGGTAACTCCGTAAGACTGAATCAATTTTTTGGAATACTCAGATGGTGTAATCACGTAATCGGCCTTTTGATACATGTGGGCCAAATATTTCCCAAAAAGTGGGGCCAAAAGGTTAGAACCGATGAATGAATTCTCAAAGTCTTCACGTGTCGAATGACCATGCATGATGACCTTCTTGCCACGGCGTTTTGCAGCATGCAACAACATCAAGCTACGTGGACCATAAGTATTAATATGAACGACATCGTAATCACCCAAGATGTCCGTCGTATAGGGAATCCCCGCCAAGTCCAAGGCATGCATCTGATGGTGGAGAGCCCGTCCGATTCCTGATTTTTCAAGAACCGATTTTCCTTCAAGATAAAGTAGAACTTTCATACTCCTCATTATAGCTTAATTTAGTAGAAATTTCATCCTGCAGTTGGCTTTATCTTGATTTCTCATTTAATGAGATAGGCATTCCAACACTAAAAAAGATCGAGCATTCTCGATCTTTTAGGTCATCATCTTAAACGTCTTTACGGCGACGATGGCTATATGCTACACCCATGACTGCTGCCATTTCTGCTGCCACACCGAGGGCAAGCAAGGCAGTATCGTTAGCTTGACCAGTCTCTGGAAGTTGAGGTCCTGATTTCTCAGAGGATTGAACTGGCTTAGCTGGTTTTGGCGTCACTGGTGGAGTAGGCGGTGTTGGTGGTGTCGGCGGAACCACTGGTGGTTTAGGTGGGACACTTGGTGGTGTCGGTGGTGTTGGCGGTGTAGGAGGTTTTGGAGGAATGTAACTATTGTTAAATTCTGTATCCAAAGGAAGGAGAACTGCTGCTACAAGCAGATTTTCCTTTTCACCCACAGTCTTGGTAACAGTCACCTGGAATTTAGCTACCATGTTATCATAAACCACATCGGCTTCATTGCCCTTGACTTCTTCAACAGTGTAGTAGTAAACACCTGGTTTGTCATAGACAATGTTTTCAAAACTAATGTTTCCTTGTGCATTATTGGTCACTGTTTGGATAACATTACCCTTGTCGTCCTTAAGAACGAAGCTAAATTCACCATCTTTGAGGTTACGGCCCGTAAGAACCTTGGTCAATTCGAATTTGGCCTTGGCTGGTTGCACTTCTTTAACATAGTTATTAAAGACAGTGTCTTTTGGATTAGCGACCGTTGATACCAAAGCATCGCCATCTCGGGTCACTGTAATCCAGACAGTCGCTTTCATACCATCATAGATGATATCTTCGTTAGTTCCCTTAACTTCTTCAACAGTATAAGTGTAAGTTCCTGCCTTATCAAAGTGAAGTTCACTAAATGCAACACGACCATCAGCTGTATTACCAACAGTTTCGACAATATGGCCTGCACTATCTTTGAGGACAAATTGGAACTCATTAGCAGTCAAAGTTTGGTGAACACCTGCCTTAGTCAATTCCTTACTGAACTGAATAGCAGCTTTAGCTGGAGTCACAAACTTGTTGTTAAAGATGGTGTCTTTTGGATTAACTACGGTTGAAACAAGAGCATCACCATCACGTGTTACCGTGATAGAAACAGCAGCTTTCATCGTATCATAGACAATTGCATCATCCTTACCTGCAAGTTCTTCAACAGTGTAGTTGTAGGTACCTACCTTGTTAAAGGTCAACTCACTAAAGGCAACCTGACCGTCAGCTGTATTTCCAACAGTCTCAAGGACTTTTCCAAAACGGTCTTTAAGGACAAATTGGAATTGATCTGCTTTTAGATCTTGCTTAACACCTGCCTTGGTCAATTCCTTACCAAATGCAATTTTGGCCTTGGCTGGTGTTACCAATTTATTGTTAAAGATAACGTCATCTGGATAAACCACTTTGGCCACTAATTTTTCTCGGCCATCTGTGGTTTCTCTAGCTACTTGGACAGTCACATCAGCTTGGAGCTTATCATAAACGACGTCACTATCATTACCAGGAACTTCTGTCACACGATAGTGGTAAGTACCTGGTTGGTTAAGTACAAGATTTGAGAAGACAATTTTACCCTTAGCATCATTAGCGGTTTCCCCTAAGTCAACAGGATTGGCACTATCCGTCACATCAACCAGTTTGAAGGTGAATTCTTTGTCTTTGAGGTCTCTACCCGCCAAGTCCTTCTCAAGCTCAAGATTGAAATACGTTTGTTGTTCACCACCTGCATTTCCACGACCTCCAACTAAACGTACTTCAGAAGTATATGTTTTTGACTCAACATCTGCATGAAGGTCAACTTTATTCGTAGGATTATTAGAATCTGATGCTGGGTTGGTCAATCGTGTCTGATACCAAACATAAACCATACGGTCCAAACGACCAAGATTTAACTCAAATTTAGTATCGTCATGAGAGAAACTCTTAATCAATTCCATAGCTGAACCCTTATCAACCCATGGCTCAGCAGAATCAATGTAACGTAACTCTAAAGAATTATCAACAAATCTTTGATTATCAGACCAAGTATCGATCAATTGAAGATTATTCAAGACACGTCTTGCGTAATTAAGACGCATTCCCCAGTTAATTAGGGTTGGATCATTCTTGTCCTGACTACCCCATTTAGCAATGACTTCGTCACTAGGAATAGGATTTGCAGAACCAACTGTCACATTAACGACATGACCATTGAAATTGAGGTGCAATTTTTCGCCACCTTTGAGAGCTTCAGAATAAAGCGTATCTAACTCTAAATTCATATATTTCCCAATAGGGTGATCTTCGAAATAATGATTAAATGTGGTTACAACACTGTTATTCTTAGGATCTACCTGAGCAATACCAACAACTTCGTTATTAGGGTTGTAAACATTAACACTATAGCTTGTCTTAAATTGCAATTCACTTGGAAGAGTGAAGATAACTTTGTCACCTGAATTAATAGCTATATCGTTAGGGAATGAAATATCATGATAAACAACCTTACTTCTTGAGTAAATACTATTTCCGTCTGGAAATTGAAGCTCAACGTTAGGGTTTTGAACATGAATTTCAGTTCCTGTCTTAGTCACCTTAACATCCGCTGGAATAGGGCGACTTAGATTGGTAACCTTAAGTCCGAAATTATCAGATGAAGTGGAACTACTATTACTTGCTGCAGCAAGTTCGCTAGCACTAGCTTCTCGTGTTTCACTAACAGTTACAGGTTTCTCACTAAGAGTTTCACTAGTCTTATCTTGCAATGAACTAGTTTGTTCAGAGCTTGCAACCGTTTGCTCTTGAAGCGCAACTTCACTAGAAACAGCAGTCACTGAGATAGCACTTGTACTTTCTGCCTGTACGGTAGGTTCAGCTGTCACTTCTTTACTTGAGACGCTAGCGCTTGTTCTTTGGCCCCCACCATCAGACTCGCTAGCTTCCTCAAGTACACTCGTCGCTGGTTGGCCTTTAGGCTCTTCAGCTTGTTCTGCATTAGCGGTACTTACACCAAAAACTGCAGACGAAAGTAAGATCGAAGCAACACCCACCGTAAACTTACGGATGGAGAAACGCTGCCTCGAATCACCGAATCGGTTATTCATGATTCTATCCTCCCATTATTACAAATCTTAACATTTTTGTAACCCTTTTCATTCTGAATTATACACTATTTTCAGAACTTTGCAAGATAATTATTTACCCCTTTGGAGGTTTTGTAAAGATTTCTAAGATATCAATAGATAGTGAAATTTTTAAACCCTTATATTATAAGCTTTCTTTCGGAGTCTCTCTTTTAATATTGTTTTTCTTTCTCATTTTATTGCCATAATTTTAATTCAAATTTTGTCTAAAAAATACTAAAATTCAGATTTTCTCTTCGAAAAATGAGAAGATTATCTTGTCTAAAGGAAGAAAAAAACTGCCATTCTTAAAGGAATAACAGTCGTCTTTAAATTTATTAAGAAAATGAGCATAAACACTCATTTAAAGTATTTTAGGCAAGCTCTTTGAGAAACTCCACTAAGATAGCAGCTGATTGTTTCCCCGCCTGAATAATGAATTCGTCAAAAGTAATATTAGCGTCATGGGCTGCTGTATCACTCATAGCACGCACAACGATGAAAGGTTTCTTGACACTGTGTGCAGCTTGAGCAATGGCTGCTCCTTCCATTTCCACGGCTAAGACTTCTGGAAAGTGCCCTTTAATAGCATCAATCTTATCCTGACCTGCAATAAAGCTATCACCAGTCGCAATAAGACCAATTTTAGAGTCGATAGAGGCTTGAGCCAAAACCTTTTCAAAAGTCTCTACAAAGGTAGAGTCACTTTCAAAGTAGAGTGGTTGCATAGACATTTGCCCATAGTCATAGCCAAATGCTGTCAAGTCAACATCGTGATAGGCCAATTTTGATGCCACAACGACATCTCCAATTTTAAGTCCAGGTGCTACTGCTCCTGCAGAACCAGTGTTAATGAGGGCATCAACGCCAAAGTGGTCTGCCAAAACAGCCACAGACATGGCTGACATAACCTTACCAACACCTGATTGCACCAAAACGACGTCGTGTTTTCCCAAGCGTCCTGTGTAGTAGGTATTGCCAAGAACAGTTTCTTCAACCTTATTTTCCAATTGCTCCACTAGAAGCACTAACTCCTGCTCCATGGCAGCGATAATTCCAATTTTCATATAGTTCCTTTTCAGCTTGTAATCTTGTCTGAATCAGTAGACAGAGCTATCTGACTCATAGACTTATTAGAAATAAAAGACAGCAATGAAGAGAATAATCAAGAGGACGACAACCCAAAAGAGGATGCGATTAAGCTTGTGCTGGAATTGATTGCGTTTAGCATTCTCAATCCGACGGCTCTTGTAAGCAGAGGGCTGATAATTAGCTTCATAGTCCTCATCATAGAACTCTTGATCATAGTCCTCATAATAAGGATGTTCCTCTAAATCGATTTCCCCACGCTTAGCCTGCTCAATGACATCGTCAGTCAAAAGTGGCTTACTCATAACTTATTTTCCTCCAAAATGAAGTGCATAGTATTGGAGAGCGATGATGGTTTTAGCATCTTGAATTGCACCTGAAGCTACGAGTTCCATACATTCCTCATAAGTCAACTCATAGATTTCAAGAAACTCATCTTCGTCAAGTGGGCGTGGATTTTCAACAGGCTTGAGGTTTGTAGCCACATAGAGCTTGATTTTTTCATTACAGAAACCAATGGCTGTGTAAAACTCATGAATCAATTCGAGATCACCCTTATACTGAGTCTCCTCTTCAAGTTCACGCGCTGCTGCAGCCATCTCTTCACCAGCCTCACCAACTTCCAGTTTACCCGCAGGAATCTCGTAAGAAACTGCCTCAATAGCCTTGCGATATTGCTTGACGATAATGATTTTTCCTTCTGGGGTAACCGCTAAAACAGCTACTGCTCCCTTGTGGAAGATGAGTTCACGACCAGCTGTCTTACCGTCTGGCAAGAGGACTTCGTCTACTGCAACTTCAAAAATATGTCCCTTAAATTTTGACTCACGTTTAAGTGTTTTTTCTTCAAACTCCATGACTTGACTCCTTTAATCTATGACCCCAATCTAAATCATCTCTCAAATAGAAGTAAGACTTAGATAGGCTTAAGCCTACTTTTGTTGGCTTGGGTGATGAGGCTTCTTAGTAGCGTAACCTTCTTTATTGACCTGACGGCCACGTCCAATGGCTACGCTGTCCGCTGGAACATTCTCTGTAATGGTTGAACCAGCTGCTGTGAGGGCGTTATCCCCAATTTCAAGCGGTGCAATCAAGGTTGAATTGCTTCCGATAAAGACGTTGTTAGCAATTTGGGTCTTGAATTTATGTTGACCATCATAGTTAACGGTAATTGTTCCAGCACCAAAGTTAACGTCAGAACCAACTTCCGCATTACCAATGTAGGTCAAGTGACCAGCCTTAGTATTTTCACCGATAGTAGAACCCTTAACCTCAACGAAGTTACCGATATGAACATCTTTTTTGAGGGTTGAATCTGGACGAACATGGGCAAATGGACCAACAGTAACACCTTCTTCAACCACTGAGTGCTCAATCATAGAGTTAGTGATAACAGTATTGGCACCGATAGTTGAATCAACAATATAAGTCCCATTGGTAAGCACTGACTCTGCACCGACTTTAGTTTGCCCTTTAAGCGTAACATTGGCTTCAATGACAACGTCTGGCTCAATTTCCACATCCACATCGATATAAGTAGCGTTTGGATTTTGGAAAGTAACACCATTAACCATGTGAGCTTGGTTGATGCGACGACGCATAACATCTTCTGCCGTAGCCAAGGCAACACGGTCGTTAACCCCGAGACTTTCTTCAAAGTCACGAAGAGTGAAGGCACCTACTTTTTCACCATTCTCACGGAAAATAGAAATAACATCAGTCAAATAGTATTCCCCTTGAGCGTTGTTAGTGTTGATATTTTTAAGTGCTTCGAAGAGACGTTTATTGTCAAAGACATAAGTCCCTGTATTGATTTCTTTGACCTGTTGTTCGAATTCGTTGGCATCTTTTTGCTCAACAATCTTAGTCACTTCGCCATTTTCGTTACGGATAATACGACCATAACCAAATGGATTGTCTGCAGTTGCAGTCAAGATAGTGGCAACATTTTTGTGATTAACATGGAAATCAATAAGGTTTTTAAGGCTTTCACCAGTAATCAAAGGCGTGTCACCGGCGATAACAAGCGTTTGCCCTTCAAGTCCAGCCAACTCTTCTTCAGCCATCATTACTGCGTGACCAGTCCCCAACTGCTCAGTTTGCATAGTGAAGGCAGATTGACCGTCCAAAACCTCACGAACAAGCTCAGCCTTGTGACCAATAACAGTAACGTTTTTAGCTGGTTCGATAGCTGAAACTGCACGGAAGACATGCTCAAGCATAGTGATGCCTGAAACCTTGTGCAATACTTTTGGAAGATCTGATTTCATGCGAGTTCCTTTACCCGCAGCAAGGATAATAGCGTAATTACTCATTTTCTTTTTCCTTCTTAAGATTTATTTGTGATGGTTTCCTTCGAGGCGGTCTTAGCCTTGAGCCCCAAATCTCAGGACCTCAACCTCCCACTGGGATAGCCTACGAAAGAAAGGGGCCTTGAAAACATAGTCTCTCATTTCTTAGCAAAGATGTCCTCATAACAGACGTTTTTTAGGGCCTCTGATTATCTATAATCGCCCTATTATACCATAAATGAAAAGGTTTTGGCAGAATGAAAGGTAATGAAAAAAGAGCTGACGCTCTTTTTCTAAGAATAGTTATCCTATAACCATTCTTTGTATTTCTTAATATAGATATGCTTCACAAAGGTAACACTAAGCATATACAAAGTAATGATGATAAACAAGAGAATGAAATAGAGACCGTTTAGATGGCTGAGTTTTAAGAGACTAGCCAATGGACTGTATGGAAGAGAAGTCACAAAGAAAGCAGCAAATAAGGTTGTCACAACAACTGATAGTGCTGGGTGACTTTGAATAAATGGTAGTTTTGGTGAACGTAACATGTGGATAACCATGGTTTGAGACCACATAGATTCGATAAACCAACCTGTTTGGAAAATAATGATAAAGGCTGCTGCTTCTGGTGAACCATGAACATAGCCATGCCCCAAAATCATTGGCACAATGATGAAATAGAGCAAGATATATGTCAAAATATCAAATACGGACGAAATAGGTCCTATCCAAGCCATGAAACGCATGATTGATTTGGCTTCCCAGATATGTGGCTCTTTAAGAAATTCCTTGTCCACATTGTCAAATGGAAGGGCGATACAAGAGATATCATAGACAAGATTTAGGACAATCAAATGCACAGGTGCCATTGGTAGGAATGGTAAGAAAATGCTGGCAAAGAGGAGAGAAAAGATATTCCCGAAATTTGAAGAAACGGTCATCTTGATATATTTGGTCATATTAGCATAGACCTTCCGTCCTTCAACCAAACCTTTTTCCAAGACCATTAAATCCTTATCAAGCAAGATAACATCTGCAGTTTCTTTGGCGATATCAACAGCTGTATCCACAGAAATCCCCACATCTGACACCTTCATGGATGGGGCATCGTTGATACCATCACCCATATAGCCTACCTTATGCCCATTTTCCTTAAGGCTTAGGATAATTCGTGCCTTTTGGTCTGGGGATAACTTAGCAAAGACTGTTGTCGTTTCCACAGCCTTAGCCAAATCTTGATCTGACATGGTATCAAGATCACTTCCAAGTAGAATGTGCGTCACATCTAGACCAACTTTTTCACAGACAGCCTGTGTCACCTTATCATTGTCTCCAGTCAAAATTTTTGTGGTCACACCATATTCCGCCAAAGCCTTGATAGCAGGTGCTGCTGATGGTTTTGGTGGGTCAAGGAAGGCAAGATATCCCGTCAAAATCATATCACTTTCATCTTCAACACTAAAGACGTCATTTTCATTAAGTTGTGATTTGTAGCTAACACCGAGAACACGCAAACCTTGTTCATTCAACTGTGCAACTTCCGCAAGGACTTCCTCACGAACATCGTCAGTCAATGGGATAATGTCTCCCTTGTATTCCACATAGTTAGAAACAGAGAGCATTTCTTCAAGGGCACCTTTTGTCACCATGCTAACAAATCCATCAGTGTCTTGAACAATGACACTCATGCGACGACGTTCAAAATCAAAAGGTAGCTCATCAATCTTGTGGAAGGTCTGGTCAAGGTCACGAACGATGTCATGTTTCTTAGCTTCTCTTTCAGTTCGGCTAATAATGGCACGGTCCATAAGATTTTTTAAGCCAGTTTGGAAATAAGAATTAAGATAGGCTCTCCGAAGTACTGATAGGTCAAGGTCACCATGGATATCAAGAGGGTACTCAAGAACGATTTCATCCTGAGTCAGGGTTCCTGTCTTATCCGTACAAAGGATGTCGATAGCCCCTAGGTCTTGAATAGCATTAAGTTTTTTGATGACCACCTTTTCCTTGGCCATAATGATAGAACCCTTGGCAAGACTGGCTGTGATAATCATCGGCAACATTTCTGGGGTCAAACCGACTCCCACACTAAGGGCAAAGACGCCGGCTTCAAGCCAGTCCCCATCTGTTAAACCGTTAATCACAAAAACAACAGGAACCATAACCAACATGAGTCGAATCAAGAGCCAAGAAATGGAATTCATCTCACGTTCAAATGAAGTTGGTTCGTCATAAGTATTGATGGTCTGCTCTATTGCTCCCATCATGGTTTCATCACCAACAACTAAAACCAAGGCTGTTGCACGACCAGAGATAACATTAGTTCCCATGAAAGCAAGGCTCTCACTTTCAAGCAGGCTCTCTAGATTTTGACCATCTGCTTTAGCCAGACAAGCTTTTTCCACAGCATCGCTTTCACCTGTCAAGCCAGACTGTTGAACAAAGAAATCACGAGAATCTAGTAAGACCACATCAGCCGGAATCATATCTCCCGCACTTAGTTTGACCACATCTCCAACCACAATTTCATCAATTGGGATTTCTTGCTCACTGCCATCTCGAAGTACTGTTGCTGTATTGACAATCATGCGAGACAAATTACTGGCAGCCTTGTCGCTACGAAGTTCTTGAATAAAACGGATACCACCAGATATCAAAACTAGAGTGACAATGATGATAGAAGTCGTTGGGTCTTCTTCACCCGGTTTAGCAAGCCAGACATTGGTGATAAAGGAAACCAGAGCAATGACTAAGAGAATAACAGTAAAGGGATTGATGATAGATTCATAAATCTTTTTGATGATAGAATCCTCTTGTCCTTTGGTTATGACATTTTCCCCATAAAGGTCACGGTTTTCTTCTACTTGGTCTTCCTTCAAGCCATCCAAATGAGTCTTGTAGCGAGTAAGGGTTGTTTCAAGTGGCTCTTGAAGAGCAGCAATAAGTCTTTCTTTATTTGTTGACATTGGAATCTCCTTATTTAATCAGGAGCCAATCACTTATGGAGTCCCTAAGACACTAATCAGCGATTGACTGGCTAGGTGCGGTTCGGGGTGATCGTCGATTAGTCTCATAGGTTTCTCCTTTCATTTTTTTACATAGTGGGTGGACCTCAGACAAAAGAAAAGAGTCCTACCCATATACAGGTAAGACTCTATAAACTCGAGGTTGATTTTTTAATAGATTCTGTCAAAAAATGGACCGTTCAAGCTTTAGCTCCGCAAGGCGATGAAATGAGCTTAGTCTTGACCTTGGCGATCAGGACTGTTGACCAACAAGTAGTGTCTCCACTGCTTTGCGGTAGTCATCCGTATCCTTGTGGTAGCCTCACCTACCGTATTTCACTGAAATAATACTCCTAAGGCGGTAACTTGTCAAGGGGAAAAGTTACTTTTTGCTTGAGTGGGTAATAAAAAAAGAGCTTCCGCTCTTTTTTGTAAGATATTCTTTTGTAAAATGGATTTTTTTAGACTTTCCTTAAGTGAGTGCGGACGTCAGCGTACTTCTTCGAAGCTCCATGACTAATTTTTGAGCCCCTTCACTTTTTAATTTCTAGGCTCAGGCTAAAACAGTTCCCCAAACTGTTTTACTCTCAAAAATTCCGAGTTCTAGAAATACAAGTATTTCTAGAACTTTTCTCACAGCGGAAAGTCTCGTTAAGTGCTCGCTTTGCTCGCTAGAAACAAATCAAATCAAGAATGTTATTATTTATCCTTGACCGGTGTTAAAATGATGTCTCCATAATATCATCGCCTAGAGAAATTGTTTTATCATCTTTAAAAATTAAAAAAGAGCACTTGGCTCTTTCCTACTTTCTTTGCTTGACATAAGTCCCTTGTAACTTACCGTGGAGGATGTAATCCACAGACTTGAGCTTATCAACAGTTCGACAATCAAGGGCACACATGATGAGACGAAGGTCATCTTTCCAGCCATTAACAATAGCCACAACCTTATCCACAGGGTAGCGTTCTACCAATTCAAGCACTGTTCGTGAGAGGCCAACGCCTTTTGCTCCTAGGACCAGACATTTGACCATATCAAGTGGGTTTCGCACGCCACCTGAGGCTAGGATTTCCACATTATCACGAAGGTCTTGGGCTTGCAAGAGGGTCTGAACGGTGCTTTGTCCCCAGTCATTGAGGTAATCACGGTTACCACCTCTACTATTTTCAATATAGGCGAAGCTAGTCCCACCACGACCTGAGATATCCACAGTTTTGATGCCCTGAGACATGGCGTAACGAATGGTTTCCACATCCATACCAAAGCCGACCTCCTTAAGCACAAGAGGAACCTCTATTTTCTGTGCATAAGCCACCACATTTTCCTTCCAAGTGTGGAAAATACGCTCTCCCTCAGGCATGAGAAGCTCTTGCATAAGGTTGACATGAAGTTGTAGAAAGACTGGATTCATTGCTCCCACAGTCTTAATCCCCAAGTACACAGGCTTATCCACACCGATATTGGTTGCAAGGTCTAAGTCTGGAAACTCTTGGCGATAGTCAAAGGATTCTGGTGCCTCCCCCTTTAGAGCAGCACTGTAGGAACCTGTCACCATGAGAATACCTGTTCGACTGGCCACCTCAGCTAGTTTTCGATTGACAGCCCCACCCTTGGCAGAACCACCTGTCATGGCATTAATATAAAAGGGAAAATCCCAATCTCGTCCCGCAAAATGTGTGGACAAGTCAATCTGATTTAAATCATAAGTCGGTAGAGACTTGTGGATAAGTTCCATATCGTCAAAACTATTGTAGGGCGACTGGTACTTGAGGGCATAACGGATGTGATCGTCTTTACGATTTGTCATAGGTTATTTCTTTACTTTCTTGAGTGATAATGTCTACTTAGCTGACCCCTAAACCTCATACAAGAGCTCTATTCCTTCCTCTTGCCAGCGCTCAACTAAGGTATCTCGGCTTGCTTGGTCAAAAGCAAAGGCAATACCACAGTCGCCACCTCCTGCTCCAGAGGACTTAGCGATAGCATCGAGTCCTTGCTCAGCTTCTTTGAGTTTTTTCAGCTTGGCCACATAAATATCTGGACTAAGTGATTCCAACTGGTCACTGACAGCCTGAAGGCTGCTCTTAAGTAAATTCTTATTTCCTGTTTCCAGTGCCTTGAGGGCATCTTGGACGGCAACTTCTGTTTCACTTAAATACTTGCTTGATATGCGAGATTTGGCCATTTTAACCATGTCTTTTGAGATAGCAGCTTGCTTGGTCCACCCCACCAAAAAGTGAGCTTTGAGAACTGGCACTATAGGACTGATACGATAGCCCCAATCTTTTTCCAAAAGCTCTGTTAGAGTTATTTGATCTATAAGCTCTGCTATTTTTGCACGGTCAAAGGAACGATAGGAAATCAGATCCTCGTATACGATACAAGCTAAATCTCCCATAGAACCATTATCTCCCTGCTTGAGAAGGGTGTAGCTAGCTAATTTAAAGAGAATGTCTTTGGATAAGTCTTTCTGAAGGGCTGCTGCCAAGGCCTTGAGGGTCAATACCACAACAGAACCCGAAGAACCGATACCAAATTTAACCCCATCTCGTTCCAACTTTCCAGTGATGGAAAGGTCCAGAGCGGGTAACTTCTCACCACAAAAGGCCTCAAAAGTATTCAAGGCCTCTTGAATGAGGGCGTAATTTGCGTCTGGCTCACGACTAACACTATAGTCAAACATGTCTGAGGACAACTGGGTAGTTTGTGCTTCCTTGACCTCTGCTGACATGAAAATGGGAATAAATTGGATTAGGGCTGTCTGCCCAGCTGTTAAGACTGAGTATTCTCCAGCAATGTAGAGTTTCCCACCTGTTTTTACTGTGACCTGAATGACCGACTGCTTAGGCATCTGGCAACTCCTTGGTGCGTGAAACAATGACCTGATAGTCCTTACGGAAGTGGTCTGCTAGGCGGTCTAGGTCTTCTTCCAGACAGAGCACCTTAACATTTGGTCCTGCATCCATAGTAAAGTAACACTGCTCACCAGAGGCACGGAGTGCCTTAACCTTGTCCATAGCCTGATAAGAGGCTTCCGTTAGATATGAAAATGGTGGGTTAGCCGTACTTGTTGTTTGGTGCATACGAAGGGCATTGGCTTCTGTAAGCTCACCGACCGCTTGGAAATCATTAGCCTTGAGGTAGTCTAACATATCCTTGTAATCCTGCTCAGACTGTTTAATCCACTCTGGGAAAGAAGTAGATGTTTCGGTACACAATTTCATACCGTCCCGGCTTGATACGGGTTTCTTTTGATCTGTCAAAACCAGCATAATCATGGCCAATTTAAGGTCTGTTTCAACCGGGTAAACCTCACCACTATCCTTGTCCCAGGCTGCCAATGGTCCAAAGAAGGACCGTGATGACGAGCCTGAAGCAAACTTGGCAATTTGAGCTAATTCAGACTGCGTTTTTCCGACTTGGAAGAGCTCGTTAGCTGCTTTAACTAGGGCAGAAAGTCCTGAGGAACTTGAGGATAGACCCGCTGCTGTTGGCATGTTGTTCCAAGTTTCAATCTTGACATGTTGGTTGGGATTAGTACGGAAGAGATCTAAAACCTTGCTGGCCTTGGTTGTTTCTTTTTCCCCTTGGAGCTCATCATCGATATACATGACATCACCAGTCGTATCCTCAGGCAGAAAAGATAACTTGGTTTCCGTATACATATTTTCCAAAGTCAGTGAGATACTACTGGTTGAAGGAATCATACGCTCCGCATCCGCCTTACCCCAGTATTTGACAATAGCAATATTTGCGTACGATTTGACGCTTACAGGCTTTCTATCCACGTGTTTACGGCTCCTTTTTCTTGAAGTTTTTTAGCAATCGTTCGGGCTTGGTCTTTAGTACTTGTCAGGGCAATAATACAGCCACCAAGTCCTCCGCCTGACATCTTGGCTCCCAGTGCACCATGCTCCAGAGCAGTTGCTACTAGAAGATCCGACAAATCACAAGACACCCCTAAAGATTTAAGGTGATTATGGGCTTGAGACATGAGCTGACCAAGAAGCTTTTGATCCTTGGCTTTGAGGGCGCGTTCTGCCTTCTGACTTAATTCGCCCAGTTGGTTGAGATCTGACAAGGCATCTAAACCAATGGCCTCAACCTTTTCCACAGCCTCACGGGTATTTCCATGGATACCCGTATCAGCAATGACCAGATAGGCACCTAAATTGACCTCGATTTCCTTGAAACCGATATTACGCGTAAAGCTAATAGCTTTGTCACTCAAGCAGGTCTTTGCATCTAAACCACTAGGTTTACTATGGGCAATGGTCTCCGCCTGATGGACTAGCATTTCCAAGGTCTCCTGGCTAAGCTCCTGATCAAAATAATCAAAGACCGCTCGAATTGCCGCAATGGCTACAGCCGCAGACGACCCCATGCCACGCTTTTCAGGGACACTAGACTTAATAGCATAGCTAATAGGCTGATTCTTGATTTCCAGATAATTAAGCGCTGAAAAAATCGCTGTCGTCAAGGGATCTTGAGCCTTGAGCGTCAAAGGAGTCGCAGCCGCCTGAATCTGACAGACAACCTCAATATCCTTAAGAGGGAGGGCAAGGGCAGGATGACCATAAACGACCGAGTGCTCCCCCATCAAAATAATCTTACTGTGAGCCTTGCCCACTCCTACTTTCTTAGTCATAAATTACACACACTCACAGACGAATTTGCAGGCGAGTGTCTTTCTAGATTTTTCATACAGATTCTAGTGGTGACTCAAGGTCAATCAAGCATTCAAAGGAGACAAAGAGCACCAATCTAAAGAATTTTCTTATAGCACTTCTATCTTATCATCAAAGCGCAAAAAAAGCGACATCTAACCTAGAGTGTCGCTTTGTATTAGAGATATGTTTTCAAAAAAAGAGCCTCTCGGCTCTTTTCATTTTAAATCGCAAACAAATCGTTTAAGTTCTCAGCCATAGTTGGGTGAGTAAAGATTTGTTTAGCCAAATCTGTGTATGGGATACCATGGTTCATAGCTAGGGCAATCAAATTAATAATTTCATGAGATTCTTGACCAAAGAGGGTCACTCCCAAAATTTCCTTAGTTTCAGGATTTACCACAGCTTTGAAAGCACCGCGCAAATCACCGTTAACATGACCACGAGGCATGCCAGCAACTGGAAGTTCCTTGACAGCAACTGGTCCACCTGCTGCTCTGGCTTGATCTTCAGTAAGACCAACTTGAGCTAAAGGTGGGTTGAGGAACATGGCAGTTGGAACTGCTCCACGTGTTTCAAGGTTATAGCTACCATCCCCTGTCAAGTAATTAAAGACAATACGGAAATCATCTAGTGAAATGTAAGTGAATTGGAGACCACCATTAACATCCCCCACCGCAAAGACACCTGGAACACTTGTTTCCAAATGCTTATTGACCTGGATACCGCCACGTTCTGTCAAGGCAATATCTGTATTTTCCAAGTGAAGAGGTTCGATATTAGGCTTGCGTCCTGTCGCATAGAGGAGTGCATCAAAACGGAACTCGCCTTTGTCAGTAACAACGACAACTTCATCACCGTCATTTTTCACTTCGGAAGTTTTAACACCTTGCTCAAAGACAATGCCGTCCTCTTCCATGTATTCCTTGGCCAACTTAGCAATAGATGGCTCCACACGTGGCAAGAAGCTAGTCGCTGCATCCAAGACAGTCACTTGACTTCCCAAACGGTTATAAAGGCCAGCAAATTCAAGACCGATATTACCACCACCTAAGACACCTAAACGTTTTGGCAAGGCTTCAAGCGTTTGAATACCAGTTGAATCGTAAACATGCTTAGTTGTTGTCAAGCCAGGAATAGGCAAGACATTAGACACGGCACCTGTATTGATGACAATAGTCTCAGCTGTTAGCTCTTGGCGGTCATCACCAGCCACTACTTCAATAACCTTATTTGACACAAAATGTGCCTCTGCATCAATGACATCAACGCCATTGTCTGCCAACATTTTATAATTCTTAGCATTAAGACGACCAGTCACTGCACCACGTTCCTTCATGGTATCGTCAAATGACCAGCCCTTCTCAGCCGCTACAATCATAGTCTTAGTTGGGATACAAGCAATATTAATGCAAGTACCACCATACATCGCTTTACTTCGCTCGATGACAGCAACTTTCTTACCAGCTGCATTCATCTTAGCAGCCAGAGTTTTACCGGCTTTACCAAAACCGATAACAATCAAATCATAGTTTAACATTTCTGTATCCTCCTATCTACCGCCATTCTATCATTTAATTTTTCAGACTGCACACAATTGAACCGGAAATAAAAAGAGGCTACAAGCTCCACTGTAACCCCTTTCTCATTCTATTTTAATAGGTTTCTATCAGTCCACTGCCTAAGCATTCTTTCGCAGAAATTCTAATATCATTTTATTAAATTGATTACTTTCAATAAAGGCCGCGTGCCCCTGTTTGCTAAACTCATAATAGGAGGCTTTTGGAATGCTATTTGCAAGTTCCCTTGCACCACCCACACCCAGAACTAAATCGTTTTTGGCTCCCAGAACAAGGGTCGGACAAGTGATTTTATCAAGCGACTTATAGCAGTCAAACTCAAGAATAGACTTGGCTAAACAGACAAAGCGATTGCGTTTTTCCTTGCTTACAGACTTCAAAAATAATCTGTTAATCACATATAATTTCTTTAAAACAGGTGACGAAAATGATTTACTCATCGAATCCTTATTTAGTTGGTCCATATCGTTATTTTCAGTCATCTCTATCCACCCTCCGATGGTTTCTCTACTGACGGCATTATTGCGAGAAAGTGTCAGAGCTAATACTAGCTTCTTCACCTTTTGAGGATACTTGATAGCAAATAGCTGAGCAATCATGCCTCCCTGTGATATGCCTATGATAGAGGCATTAGCAATATGCAATTCTTGTAAAGAATGGTAGAGGTCATCAGCCATATTTTCAATTGAAATACCTTCTTCGATATGGTTCTTTCTATCAAAAATATAGACCTTGTACTCCCTAGCGTATCGAGAAAATAGTGAGTAAATAGTGAGGTTGGACATATCACCTAATCGTTGCAAACTTAACCCCGTAATGATAATGAGAGTTTTGTTCCCCTTACCAAAAGTGATATAGTCAACGCCCTGGTCTGATAAATGATTTCTTTGAATGCTAAACATTACCTTCACTCTTTCATTGCATTATCTAAGTACTATCGTGATTCCGGTGCATCATTTGACGCCAAAATGATAGTAGTCACCAAGACAACAAAGAAAACTTGCCAAATCATAAAGGACACGAAATCCCCACCTTTGAAAATGATGTGGTAAAAAACTAAAAAAAAGAAGAGCACAGCATTTTTTCTAAAAAGTTGGTCGCAATTTTTCCAAAAAGTTTCAAAAGAAATATCGGCTCCTATCTTACGAACAAGCCTCACATGATAAATAATTTCAAGCAGGGATGCCACACCTACTGTAAATATAAGCTCGGACAATGATACATTCATTTGAAGACCAAAATAAAAGACGACAAGCTGCGAGAAAATAATTGCTGTGAAAACACGAATATGATTGGCCACGATAAAACCTCCTAATGGCAAGCATTATAGATACTCATTACTCCCCTTAATATTTCTACTCATTATAGCATAAAATAAGACCAAAATTAGAAAAAATTCATCCTTTGTGAGAACTCACCCATCAACTAGCAAAAAAATGATTCACTTCTTGTCTCAGACCACAAAAAAAGAGCCAACCAAATCATGGTGCGACTCCTCTTTGTTTATGCTAAATAATCTATTTATGCCAATTCGTCAATTGATGTATACTCTCTGTTTAGACCTTTTGCAACCGGTTTGCTAGTAATATGACCTTGGTAGGTTGTAACCCCTTGACGAAGACCTTCGTCGTCGTTAATGGCTTTTCTGAATCCTTTTCCTGCAAGGGCTTCGATATAAGGCAAAGTGACATTGGTAAGGGCAATGGTTGATGTACGTGCCACAGCTCCTGGGATATTGGCAACGGCATAGTGAAGGACACCATGTGTTTCATAAACGGGCTCATCGTGAGTGGTCACGCGATCCGCAGTTTCAACAACCCCACCTTGGTCAACGGCAACGTCAACAATAACTGAACCTGGACGCATTTGTTTAACCATATCGTCAGTAACGAGTTTCGGCGCTTTTGCCCCTGGGATAAGAACTGCACCGATAACCACATCAGCATCACGAACACTCGCTTCAATATTGAGCGGATTTGACATAAGTGTTTGAATTTGGCTACCAAAGACTTCCTCAAGGACAGACAAACGTTTGGCACTGATATCAAGAATAGTCACTTGAGCCCCAAGTCCAAGTGCGATACGGGCTGCATGTGTCCCTACGACACCACCACCGATAATAGTTACTTTACCTTTAGGAACTCCAGGCACACCACCTAGGAGAACACCAGAGCCACCTTCTTGTTTGGTCAAGAAATGTGCACCGATTTGAACGGCCATACGTCCTGCTACTTCACTCATTGGAACCAAAAGTGGTAGGTGACCTTCTTGGCTACGTACTGTTTCATAGGCCACACCTGTTGTCTTAGCATTGACCATAGCATCTGCCAATTCTGGCGCTGCTGCCATGTGCAAGTAAGTAAAAAGTAAAAGGTCCTCACGAAGGAAGCCATATTCTGCTGCAAGAGGTTCTTTCACCTTAACCACAAGCTCAGCTGCCCAGGCTTCTGCAGCAGTTGCAACGATTTTAGCACCTTGATTGGCATAATCTGCATCCGCAAAACCAGAGCCAAGGCCTGCATTTGTTTCGATTAACACGACATGTCCCTTAGCTACAAGACTTTGCACACCAGCAGGCGTTAGAGCCACACGGTTCTCGTTATTTTTGATTTCTTTTGGAATACCAATTAACATACGTTTCTCCTTATTCGGAAGTTATAAAGTCAAACATCAAAAAGATGACTTGACCACTCCCTATCTATTTTTGAAATGATAACGCTTTCATTTTATCTAAAAAACTTAAAAATAGCAAGTGAAAAATCTTCCCTCCCTTTTTAAGGCCTGAAATCTTGCTTCAAAAATACGACAAAAGAACCCAACCAATCGGTTGGGTTCTTAAGTGTAAACTAAATGATCAAAAGATTTTTTCTCCTTAAGCACGTCCTCCTTTTCAATATCAAAAGTAGTACCAATTTAAAGTCCTTAAGCTTTATTCAAAACTCTTAACAAAATAATCAAAGAGTCCTTGGTCTTTTAAGAGCTTATGTCCTAAGAGAAACTCAGGATGCCACTGAACACCTATAAATGGGGCATCAGTGAAACTCTCAACCCCCTCTATAACATCATCCTCGGAACTCCTTGCTGTAACTTTCAAATGTGGAGCTAGTTTTTTCAAACTCTGACGGTGAACAGAATTAACTTCCTGCTCTCTTCCATAAATCTGCTGCAACTGACTCCCATTTTCAGTCACAATCTTGTGAGTAATCTCAAAAGGACCTTTTTCCGCATGGCCGTCAATCGCCTGATTGAGACTACCTCCTGTCACAGCATTGTAAAGCTGTAACCCACGACAAACACCTAGAACTGGCTTTCCTTGGGCAATAGCTTCCTTGACTAGAGCCACTTCCCAAATATCTCGAGCCAAAAAGTAGTCCTTGCTATCTATCGTTTTTTCTTCACCGTAATAGCTTGAATCTACATTTTGTCCGCCACTTAGAATAAGCTTGTCAATACGATTAACGTACTCACGGGCAAAATCTGGGTTGCTGATAGGAATATAGAATGGAATGCCTCCCGATCTCTTAACGCCATCCGCAAATAATGTACTCACAGACAGATGGATGATGGGACTTCCTTCTTCGACAGGTTTTTCATTACTGGTAATACCGATTAAGGGAATGGTCATTTGCCTTCCTCCTTGAAATAATCAAGTAGGAAAAGGGCGTTTTCCACATAGTAATTAACAGCTATTGGCAAGGCCTCATCTTTCACAAGGAAATCATCATGGTGCCAGTCTGGTGCATTCTTTTCACCATTTGAACCAACAAAAGCAAAGACTCCTGGTATTTCCTTTTGATAAGCCGCAAAATCTTCGCCCCCTGTTGATGGCAAGGTTTCAATCACTTCAGCGAAGGCTTTTGAATTTTCAAAGATGAGTGGTGTGAGCGTATGATCATTATAAGTCACGTAAGGCGAATTGCCCCAAGTAATGTCAACTTGAGCACCAAACTGGTCTGCTGTCGCCTGAACGACCTTTTCAAAACGAGCAATGACATCTTCACGAACCTTAGGCTCAAAGGTACGGATCGTTCCTTCAAAAAAGCCTGCTGCTGGAAGAACATTCCAAGTATTTCCAACTTCGATATGAGTAACTGACAATACTGCTGATTCAAAGGGCGATACCGTACGAGCCACAATCTGCTGTAAGTTGTTGATGATAGTCGTAGTGACCAAGACAGTATCCACACCTAAATCAGGACGGGCTGCATGGGACGAAACACCCTTAACATCAACCCTAAATTGTTCCACTCCGGCCATGATAGCACCTGAACGAAGTCCAATCTGACCAGGTTTCAAGTGAGGATTATTGTGATAACCGATGATAGCTGACACACCGTCAAGGCCACCCGCTTCAATGACCTGATAGGCCCCTTGGAAGTTTTCCTCAGCTGGTTGGAAAATCAATCGAACGGTCCCCTTAAGCTCTGCTTCTCTTTCTTTTAAAAGCTGAGCAGCTCCAAGCAGAGAGGTCTGGTGAAAGTCATGACCACAAGCATGCATGGCCCCATTGTTGCTGGCATAAGGAAGTCCTGTCTTTTCCTTAATCGGTAGGGCATCAATATCAGCACGCAAAGCAATAATCGGATGACCTGACCCAATCTCAGCAATGAGTCCCGTCTTCAAGGGATAATTTAAAGGCTCAATACCTAGATTTCTCAAATAGCCTTTCAAAAAGACTGTCGTCTCGTGCTCCTCCTCAGAAACCTCTGGATGTTGGTGAATCTGTTGACGTGTCTTTGCTAAATGATTATAAAATGCTTCTGTCATAATGAACCTCCCTCTCTGATTAGACTTGGTCATTGCTCCTGACTTACTTCAGTTCTCAATCGAATTGATACCATCATACCACCAGAAACAAGGCTTGAGAAATTAAAAAAACTTATATAATGTCATAAGTTTTACTTATACCCATAGAAAAGACCGTCGTTATGGACCTTACAGTATTAAGCCTAGTGATAGGATAGACCTATCAGGAGATTGAAAGTTCCTATCATACCTTAATAATAAGAAATGACTAGCCAAGATAAGTACGTAAAATCACTTTTTCCGCCTCCGTTAAGGCTCTGTAGGAACCTACTGCTATCTCTTCATCAAGCTTAAACGCTCCAAAAGAAATCCGCTTAAGATAGGTCACCTTGACTCCATAAGCCAAGAACATCTTTTTCACTTGATGAAATTTTCCTTCCGAAATTGTGATATGAGCACTACTCTTATCACTTGCAGTACTTAGAATTTCTAGCTGAGCTGATTTACAAACAGTACCATCCTCAAAGACTACACCTGACTCAAAAAATGCAGGTGCATCAGGCCCAAGAACATCATTGACCTCAACATAATAAGTCTTAGCCACATGATAGCGGGGGTGAAGCATGGCAAAGCCCAGAGGGCCATTGTTAGTAATCAGCACCAAGCCCTCCGTGTCTCTATCCAATCGCCCAACAGGATAAAGCCCCTCTCGCTGATCTTCAGGCTTAATCAAATCAATGACTGTCTGGTGTTCCTTGTCCTTTCGAGCTGACACTACACCTGCTGGCTTATTCATGAGATAGTAAACTTCTGGCGTATGCTCCAGTTCCTTACCAGAAACCGTGATGGTTTGAAGACTAGCATCCACATTAAGATTATCTCGATCCGCCAAGGCACCGTCTACATAAACTTGACGACTACGAATGAGCTTCTTAACCTGATTTCGAGAACCATAGCCTGCCTGTCCTAATAATTTGTCTAAACGCATAACCTTATTGTACCACGGATGAGCATCATCTATCAGACTAAAACGAAAAGAAAGGTCTCAAAAGAATTCTGGATAAAACAAAAAGTCTACCTCAAAAGATAGACTTATCACATTATTAAGACTTACACATTCACATGGAAGATATGCCCGACCAAGAAGGTCACAAGCATGGTCAGGAGTCCTACTGTCAAGTTACGCAACATCGCTTGTTTAACAGGTGCTTTTCCGAGCTTGGCACTGATATAACCAGTCAAGAGTAAGGTAAGGGCAACCACGACCACTGTTACAGGAATACGGTAAGGCTCTGGGAACAGCATGATAGCTAGGGCTGGTGGCAAGGAACCAACTGAAAAGGCCAGAAAACTAGATACAGCAGCATGCCATGGATTGGTAATTTCATCTAAATCCACCCCATATTTTTCCTCAACTAAGACCTTAATCGGATTCTTATTGAAGGCTTGATTAACCTTAACTTCAGCTGCCGTTTCACAATCCCCCTGACTGAGGAAGGTTTGATACAAACTCTCTCTAGCTGCCTCAGGAGAGCGGTCCAAGAGGGCTTGTTCCTTAGCGATAGCAGCTTCTTCAGTATCTTTTTGCGTTGACACACTGACATATTCGCCACCTGCCATCGAAAAGGCACCGGCAAAAATCGCTGACAAGGCAGAAATCAAGATGAACCAAATGTTAGATGTCGCACTGGCCACACCGATAACCACTCCTGCAATGGAAATGATGCCATCATTGGCACCCAAAACACCAGCTCTCAAAATATTTAAACGTTCTGCAAAATTCTTATCTTCCAATTTTCTTACTCCTTATTTAGAATGATTCTAAAAAGTATTATAACAGTTATTTAGAATGATTACAAATAAGAAGTTTAAAAAGTAGAATTTTTAAGGTGTACTCCAGTCACACGCAAACTCCAAAGCTAATAAAGCCACCTTATCTTTTTCATCTAAATCCTCATGACTAGATAAGTTTCGGATATCCCATTTTTCTTCAGAGAGGTGGTCTGCCGCGTAGAAGAAATGGCAGAGCTCAAAGTCCCGAAAAGCTGCTAATGCCGCCACGGCAGAGCACTCCATATCGACGCAGATAGCTCCGGCTTCCTTTCGACGCTTCATCTTGCCGATGGTTTCCCGATAGGGAGCATCTGTCGTCCACACTTTTCCTTTCTGATAGGAAACCTTGTGACTATCCAGAAAAGATTGGAAGAGAGGAAGGCTTTCCTTATTTACTTCCACTTCATCACTAGCCGGAAGATAGTGGTAGCTGGTCCCTTCGTCTCGAAGAGCTGCTGTTGGAATGATGATGGAGGTCGCCTCAATATCTTGGTCCAAAACCCCACAAGTCCCAAAGAGCACTAGTTTTTCCATCCCAAATTGAATCAAATCCTCTATAATCCCCACACAGGAAGCAGCCCCAACTGGTGCATTAAAGACAGCAATCTGTTGGTCTCCAATCGTAATCCCATAGACCACGACTTCAAAATTAGCCATAGAGGTTCTTGCAATGACCTCATGGTCATAATTCTCAAGGAAGCGAGCAAAAGTTACTCTTGAAAAGCAAGAGATGACAACTTTGGGAAATCCTTCAATTGGTTCGTGTAAGTCTTGTGGATTGATAATCGCTTGTCTATTATCATCAAATTCAGTTAGTAGCATACATGACCTCCTTAGTTTTAGGACCCATTATAACACAAAAAAATCAGACCAAAAAGAACGGTCTGATTCTCTCACTATTTATTCTTCATTCTCCAAATCGTCTAGCTGTTTTTCAAGACATTTTCTCTCATATCTTCCCAGTGCTGTGAGAGCCCAATTCATAAAAAAGACAAAGGGAACATAAATGATATAAGTAATTGGCCAAGCCATGAGATATCTAGGATCCAAGGGATTATTATGATAGACATTGTGGTATGACTGATAGTTAACTATCATTATTTCAAGTGTGATAAGCCCAGTCACCAGTAAACAACCTAGGACTGTCATACTAGAACCTCCAAAAGCATTTACAGCAAGACGTTCAGCTCTATAAATAGACCAAATCCATGCTATCAACAATGGATAAAGTAAGTAATTAGCAGAGATGACACCCTTGTTAAAGAGGGAGCCATAGAACAAGCACGCCATTGTCCCGGCAATCATTATGTAAAAACATTCAGCACCAACTTTATTACTTAGAGCTTCTTCGCGTTCATCTGTAACTTTATTATTAACAAGCTTAAATTTCATCATCTTTACTTCCTTCCTAAATCTCCCAAAACAGTTGATCCAAAGTCCTGTCAAGTGTTTTGCAAATGGCAATGCATAAACCTAGGCTGGGATTGTACTTTCCAGCTTCAATCAACCCTATGGTTTGTCTTGTTGCACCTACCGCTTCTGCCAAGTCACCCTGGGTCATATCATGCTCTGCTCGAGCTGCTTTTAAGCGTAAATTCTTTGCCACATGCCCCCTCCTTTTCATCTTATCTGATATTATCGTCGACATTGATTAGGTTCACCATCCGTTTTCATCTTAATTATACACTATATGTTTCTAATTGCAATATATATCTGTCATTATTTTAGAAATAAATTGCAAAAAAAGCCGAGATTTCTCTCAGCTTCTTCTATTTTTAAACTTAAGCAGGCGTTACATCCAAGCTCTCACCAATTGCCGCAAGACGTTTGACAACTTCTTCTTGGTTCAAACCATTTTCAGAGACATAACGGTTGCGTGGGTGAACACGGCATTCGTGTGAGCAGCCACGAAGGTACTTGTCTTCATTTTCCTCTGAAGCAAGCATACGACGGTTACAGAATGGGTTACCGCAGTTGACATAGCGTTCGCAAGGCGTCCCATCGAACCAATCCTTACCGACAACGACAGGGTCTACATGGTTGATATCAACGGCAATACGCTCGTCAAAGACATACATCTTACCATCCCAAAGCTCCCCTTGAACCTCTGGATCTTTTCCGTAAGTCGCGATACCACCGTGCAATTGACCAACATCTTTGTAGCCTTCACGGACCATCCAACCTGAGAATTTCTCACAGCGGACACCACCAGTACAGTAAACAACCACGCGCTTGTCCATGAACTCTTCCTTATGGTCGCGGACCCATTGTGGCAATTCACGGAAGTTGCGAATGTCTGGACGAATGGCTCCACGGAAGTGACCAAGGTCATACTCATAGTCGTTACGTGTATCGAGGACAACAGTGTCCTCATCTAAAAGAGCGTCTTTAAACTCTTTTGGTGACAAGTAAGCACCAGTAGTTTCAAGCGGATTGATGTCGCTGTCAAAGTTATCATCCTCTAAACCAAGGTGGACGATTTCCTTCTTGTAGCGAACAAACATCTTCTTGAAGGCTTGCTCTTCTTCCTCATCAATCTTGAACCAGAGGTCCTCCATCCCTGGAAGGCTGTGAACGTAGTCCATGTATTTTTGAGTGGTTTCATAGTCACCAGAAACCGTTCCATTGATTCCTTCGTCAGCGACCAAGATACGTCCTTTCAAACCGATTGACTTACAGAAAGCCAAGTGGTCAGCCGCAAATTGCTCAGCATTTTCGATGGGAAGGTATTTATAATAAAGCAATACTCGAATAGGTTTTGCCATTGTATGTCCTCTTTCTTTATGAAATATCTATATCTGTTGTTTGATAGTCAAAGTCAACTTAACTATTATAGCGTTATCAAAGAGGACTAGGCAATTGATTTGTTTGGAGAAGAATTGTCATAAAAGAAAAAGGCTGAGTGCCAGATGCCTCAACCTGAGTTTAAATAACTTAACTTCTTATTACCTTTTCCATAGGTCTCCCCTTAGCCAGCTCATCTACTAGCTTATCCAGATAGCGAATATCTTGCATAAGAGGTTCTTTAATTTCGGTCAACTTAACCCCACAGATGGATCCCGTAATCAGATGACGCTTAGGATTGAGGGCAGGAGCTTGACGAAAGAAATCTCCGTAACTAACTTCAAATGATAGAGCCTCCTCAATAGTCGTTGACGAATAGCCGGTCAACCACGTAGTTACCTAATCCACCTCTGCTCGACTCCTGTCTTTCCGCTCTGCCTTGGCCACTAGCATAGGATAGACCTTTGAAAAGCTCATATTGTAAATTTTACGACTCATATTTTCTCCTACAATTTCGCTGCAGCAGCCTCATCTAAGATAAGAGTCACATCTGGATGATGTTGCAAGACACTGGCCGGTACTTCCTCTGTTACTGGACCCTTGACCATCTTGAAAATGGCATCTGCCTTCTTGTCACCATAGGCAAACAAAATAATCTTCTTGGCAGCCATAATGGAAGCAATCCCCATTGAAATAGCCTTTGTAGGAACTTGGTCTCGACTGGCAAAGAAACGGCTATTGGCTTCAATAGTGCTGTCAGTCAAGTCGACCACATGGGTTTGACTATCAAAAGGCGTACCTGGCTCATTAAATCCAATATGCCCATTACTTCCGATACCTAAGATTTGCAAGTCAATGACATGTTGGGATAGGATATCATCGTAATCCTTGGCCGCCTGTTCTAAATCTTCAGCCATGCCGTCAGGTAAGAAGCTCTCTTTAAATGGCTTGGCATCAAAGAGTTGAGCTTTCATAAAGGCATGGTAGCTCTGCTCATGGTCTGGTGCTAGTCCGACGTATTCATCCAAATTGACGCTGTAAAGTTCCGAAAAATCCACGTCACTCTCAACCATCTCTTGGTAAAGGGCGATAGGTGAACTACCTGTCGCCAATCCCAATGTCTGAGCACCCGCTGCAAGGCTCTCTTTAAGAAGATCAAAGGCAACTTTGCCTCCCTCAACTTGATTTTCAACTAAAATCTTTTTCATTCTATTCACCTCGATATTGGTATATACCATTTTTATTTATTATCTCTTTTTTTAACCTTTTTGTCAAGCGCTTTCACTCGATAAGTTTAATGACGGTCGCCCTATATCGTGCTATAATAAAAAGGCTGAACATTTTTAAACGAGGAAAGAAATGAATACAAACGATTTTGATTTTGAACTGCCAGAGGAACTGATTGCTCAAACCCCATTGGAACAACGTGATGCCTCTAAACTCTTGGTCATTGATCCTGTAACCAAGGAAATGACTGATACCCACTTCGACCACATCATTGACCAGCTTAACCCTGGAGATGCCTTGGTCATGAACAATACACGCGTGCTTCCTGCCCGCCTCTACGGTGAAAAACCTGATACACACGGCCATGTGGAATTTCTCCTTTTGAAAAATACCCAAGGGGATCAATGGGAAGTATTGGCCAAACCAGCCAAACGCCTTAAAGTAGGTGCTAAAGTCAGTTTTGGCGATGGCCGCTTGACTGCCACTGTCACTGAGGAACTAGATCACGGTGGTCGAATCGTAGAATTTAGCTACGACGGTATCTTCCTCGAGGTTTTGGAAAGCTTAGGCGAGATGCCACTGCCACCTTATATCCATGAAAAATTGGAAGACCGTGACCGTTACCAAACGGTCTATGCCAAGGAAAATGGCTCCGCCGCTGCTCCAACAGCTGGTCTCCATTTCACACCTGAATTGCTTCAAAAGATTGAAGCCAAAGGCGTAAAATTGGTCTACCTCACCCTCCACGTTGGACTGGGAACCTTCCGACCTGTTTCTGTTGAGAATGTCGACGAACATGAGATGCACTCAGAGTTTTACACCCTCAGTCAAGACGCTGCCGATACCCTTAATAGCGTCAAAGCCGCTGGAGGCCGCATCATTGCAGTAGGAACTACTTCAATACGAACACTTGAGACAATCGGCAATAAATACGATGGTCAACTCCAAGCCGACTCAGGCTGGACTAATATCTTTATCAAACCAGGCTACCAATTCACAGTCGTAGACGCCTTTTCAACCAACTTCCACCTTCCAAAATCAACTTTGGTCATGTTGGTTTCAGCCTTTGCTGGCCGTGAATTTGTCCTCGATGCCTACAAACACGCCGTCCAAGAACGCTACCGCTTCTTCAGTTTCGGAGATGCCATGTTCGTCACACGACCTGCTGAGAAATAAATATTAATTTTGAGACTTCTCTCACTGGGGAAGTCTCTTTTATTGCTCGTTAAAATCAGCAAAAATCCACCAGTTATGAACTGATGGATTATTTTGTTTATTTCTCTGCAAACTGGCTATTATACAAATCGTAATAGAAGCCTTTATCTGCAAGAAGGGATTCATGGTTCCCTTGTTCGATGATTTGACCATCTTTAAGGACCAAAATCTTGTCTGCCTCTTGGATAGTTGACAGACGGTGAGCAATGACAAAGCTTGTTCGACCCTGCATGAGAGTCTTCATAGCCTTTTGAATCAAGAGTTCCAGACGGGTATCAACTGATGAGGTTGCCTCGTCCAAAATCAAGATTTTAGGATCAGCCAAAAGCGCACGCGCAATGGTCAAAAGTTGCTTTTGTCCCAGTGAAATGTTACTTGATTCCTGGTTCATTTCCATGTTGTAACCGCCAGGTAGCGTACGGATAAAGTGGTCCACATTGGCAGCCTTAGCGGCTTCAACAATTTCTTCATCAGTTGCCTCAAGATTACCAAAACGAAGATTTTCCTTGATAGTTCCTTCAAAGAGCCAAGCATCCTGAAGCACCATACCAAACTGTTTACGATAATCCTGACGTGATAAGTTACGAATATCATGACCATCAACCGAGATAGAACCAGCCGTCACATCATAGAAACGCATGAGAAGATTGATAATCGTTGATTTTCCGGCACCAGTTGGGCCGACAATAGCGACCATTTCGCCAGGATTGACTTCAAGATTAAAGTCACGAATCAAAGGTTTATCAGCCACATACTGGAAGTCTACATGCTTAAAGCTAACCTGACCGGTCAAATCTCCTTCAAGCACTTCAGTAGCATCATTAGCCTCGTCTGGTTCATCCATCAGTTGGAAAATACGGTCCAAAGAAGACTTAGCACTCTGCAATTGTCCAGCTAACTGAGTCAAGTTCTGAATAGGTTGATTAATCTGCCAAACGTACTGAACAAAGGCCTGCATATTACCAATCGTCAAGCGACCAGCCAAAACTTGCAAACCACCTAGAACAGCGACAATGAGATAGGTCAAGTCAGATAAACCATTAAGGACAGGCATCATGAGGCCTGAAATGAAATTGGCCTTAAAACCTACCTTCTGAAGGTCTTCCGTAATCTCTTTAAAGTCGTCTAAAGATCTATCCTCACGGCCAAAAAGTTTAAGCACATTGAAACCAGTCAGATTTTCCTGAACAAAACCATTAAGAGTACCTAGAGCATCAGCCTGCTGCTTAAAGTAAGGTTGAGACTTACTCATGATAAAACGGGCACCAAAGAAAGTAATGGGAATAGTGACGACAACTATAGCTCCCAATTGAAGATTAAGGTAAAGCACTGTTCCAATAACTAAGACTAGAGTAAAGACGGCATTAACAATCTGCAAGAATGACTGCTGCAAGGCATTAGATACTGTCTCAACGTCACTAGTAAAGCGGCCCAAGAGGTCCCCAAACTGGTGCTTATCAAAGTATGACACTGAGGTACGATTGATTTTATCGGTCATCTCATTTCGCATATCTTGAACCGTTGCTTGCACAGCATTGGTCATGAAATAGTTGGAATAGTAGGCAGCCAACTCATAAATAAGACCACGCAAGAGATAAACAACCAGAACCAAACCAACATAGGATACATTGATATGGGCGCCTTCTACCCCCTTAATGATATCCAGCGTATTTTTGGTCAGCTCTGTAATAGCTAAACCAATGACTACGGGTTCAATGACACTCATGATGACACTAACAATTTTCAAGAAAATGGCTAGGTAAAGTGGGAAACGATAAGCCTGCAAGTATGACCAAAGACGGCCAAAACTTGAGGAATGGTTTGTTTTCTTTTTATTATTCTTCATTTTGACCTCCTTCTAGTCTTCCGTAAGACTCTTTTGATTCAATTGTGAATTAGCAATTTCACGGTAAATATCATTGCTTTCCATAAGCTCTTCATGACGGCCACGACCAACGATTTCACCTTCATCCAAAACAATGATTTGATCAGCATCCATGATAGTTCCCACACGTTGGGCTACAATCAGGACTGTCGCATCTTGAGTCACTTCTTTTAGACGACGGCGCAAGGTCGCATCAGTCTTGTAGTCCAAGGCAGAGAAGGAATCATCAAAGATATAAAGATCAGGACGTTTAACCACCGCACGTGCAATTGACAAACGCTGCTTCTGTCCACCAGAAAGGTTGCTACCACCCTCAGCCAAATGAGAATCATAGCGTTCTTCCTTACTTTCGATAAATTCCTTGGCTTGAGCCACATCAGTAGCTTGATTCAATTCTTCATGACTGGCATTTTCCTTACCATAACGGATATTTTCACCGATAGTCCCTGTAAAGAGTAGGGCTTTTTGTGGAATAAAGCCAATCTTACGACGAAGAGCCTTAAGATTGTAGTCACGGACATCTACTCCATCAACAAGAATGCGTCCAAGTGTTACATCATAAAAGCGTGGAATCAACTGCACAAGTGATGATTTTCCTGAACCCGTTGATCCGATAAAGGCAATGGTTTCACCAGGTTTTGCCTTGAAAGAAATGTTGTGTAGGACAGGACTTTCAGTTTCACCAGGATAGGCAAAGGTCACATTGTCAAACTCCAAATATCCCTTAGTCTCGGTTTCTGTCACGCCATCTTCATTTGGATTGATAGAAATCGGCATGTCCATAATTTCCTGCAGACGTTCACTAGACACCGCCGTACGAGGATACATGGTAAAGAGATTGGCTAGGAAAAGGAAGGACAATAGTGCATGGAAGCTGTACTCAATAAAGGCAACCAAGTCACCGATTGCCAAAGTCCCAGAACCTAATGGCTCAAGAGCAAACCAAACAATTGCCACAATCATGGCTATGATGATTTGCACAAAAAGTGGCTCGGTCAAACCAGTCAATTTGAAAAGTTTGTTTGAATTATCCGCATAGACAGCATTTTCAGAAGCGAACTTCTTCTCTTGAAAATCTTCTCTAGCGAAAGCTCGGATGACACGAAGTCCAGTCAGATTTTCACGAGCATACTGGTTAATCTTGTCGAGAGTTGCCTGTTGCTTTTCAGAAAGCGGACGCGTTTTTACCGCCACATACCAGACAACTACGGCTAGGAAAGGTAAGGAGATTGCCACAATCCAAGCCAAAGATGGACTTGTCGTCAAAATCAAAAAGACACTGGAAACCATCATCAAAGGAGTGATAACCCCTAGCTTGAGAAGTTGATCCGCAAACTGCATGAGAACAAAAGCATCTGATGTAATACGAGTCACCAAAGAGGATACCCCAATCTGCTCATACTCGTGGTGGGAATACTCCTGAAGCTTAGCATAAATGTCATTACGCATGACCTGCACCATAGTGGTGGTCAACTTACCAACCGCATAGGACAGAAGTATACGACCAACAATCCCAGTCAAAACTACACCAAACATGACCCAAGCATAAGCGTAAAGCTTATCAACATCACCACGGTTTATTCCCTCATCAATCATTCTGGCAAGAACCGTCGGCAAACCCAAGTTAGCAATAACAAATAAAATGGCTGCCGTAAAATTCATTGCTAGCCACTTAGGATAACGTCTGAGATAAGACCAAATATAAGCCATAAATTTCTCCTTTTCTTTTTAGCATTTACCATGCCTTTAAGATTTTTATAGTTATTTACAACCACTAAAGCCGTAAAAGACACAGAAAAAAGGGCGTGACAAGCACGCACATTACCTACATTCTAACAAATGAAAATATTAAAAGCAATAGAAAAAACCAGAGCTGATGCCCTGGTTTTCTTTATTAAGCGACTTGATATGTTCACGGATAAAAAGAGGTTCACCAAGTTCCTGCTCCAAATCTTTTAACTGACGACTGAGTGTCGGCTGAGTAATCATCAGCTTCTCAGCTGCCTTGGAGATACTCCCCTCCTCAGCAATAGTAATAAAATAACGAAGCACTCTTAACTCCATGCCATCCTCCTAATTTTCCTCATAAGATTTAAACGGTTGATTCTTCTCAGGATATCGGTCTGGTGTAATGGCGAGTCCCATTTGCTCTTTTTCGTGATATAACTCTTTCATAAGCGACCACATCATCAACACTAGTACTATAGAAAATGGAAAAGCGACAATAATGAGCGTGTTTTGTAAAGCTGTCAATCCACCAGAAAACATGAGTGCAATAGCAATCAAGGCCAGCATGACACCCCAAATCACCTTTTTACGATTACTTGGATTTAGATTGCCATCTTCAGACAACATGGCCAAAACATAGGTGGCAGAATCCGCCGAGGTCACAAAGAAGGTTAAAACTAAAATAATTGCCAGGAGTGAAAGGACACTTCCCAGAGGATATTCATTAAAAGAGGCAAAAAGAATTTCTTCTGTGGCAAAACGTATCAAATCAACCCCCGAATCTTGTAGTGAAGTAGATAAGGTACCAAAAGCAGAAAACCAGATAAAACTAAGGACTGTTGGTGCCAAAAGCACTACTGTCAAAAATTCGCGAATAGTCCGACCTTTTGAGATACGGGCAATAAAGACGCCCACAAAAGGTGACCAGGAAATCCACCATGCCCAGTAAAAAATGGTCCATTGGTTAATCCAAGCCCGCTTGGTCTCATCAAAAGCCGCCGCCCGAAAACTCATACGGAAGAAGTTTTGAAAATAAAGGCCGATAGAGTCTGTCATGGTGTCAAATATCTTAACCGTTGGCCCCAAAACTATGACTCCAGCAAGCAAGACAATAGCTAAAATCAAGTTTGTATTAGATAGGATTTTAACACCCTTTCCTAAACCTGATAAGGCAGAAATAAGAAAAAGAATTGTCGCAATGATGATAATGATGACTTGCACAAGACTATTATTAGGAATACCAAAGACATAGGAGAGACCACCATTGATTTGTGAGGCACCAAAGCCGAGCGTTGTCGCTACCCCAATCACTGTCGCAATAATGGTGATGGTATCGATAATGGTTGCTATTGGTCCGTCCGCATATTTTCCAAAAAGAGGCTTAAAGACGACTGAGAGCTGATATTTCTCCCGTTTACGAAAGCCAAAATAAGCCAAAGACAATCCCACCAGGGCATAGACCGCCCAAGCATGAAATCCCCAGTGAAAAAAAGTAAAACGAAAAGCATCTGCGAGAGCATCCGCACTGCCTATTTCTGCATTGGGCGTCGAGATAGCAAAGTGACTCAAAGGCTCTGCTGCCCCATAAAAGACCAGACCAATCCCCATTCCAGCAGAAAACATCATGGCAATCCATGACGTCGTCGAATGCTCTGGCCGACTCGTGGGATTACCCAAGCGAATCTGCCCTATCGGACTTACAATTAAAAAGACACAAAAAATTAAAATCCCCGTAACCAATAACAAGTAAAACCAGCCAACACTAGTTGTCAAGAGATTTTTTAAGTAAAAACTAATATTTTGAAACTGCTGGGGAACAAAGAGCCCTAACAAGACTAAAATAAATATGATGACGAGTGAAAGCTGAAAAACTTTTGTTATTTTAGAATGCTTCACCATTTTACCTCCTTATGTGTTCTTAGTTATAGAAAGTTTTTGAGAAAACTTAAAATTCTATATGGTTTCATTGTAACACAATTGTTTAATTTATACATATAACAACCGAATACATCCAACATATTCGCACCGTATTCTTCAAATATTTGACTAATCTTTTGAGAAAGAGATCCCTTTTTCTTTTGCAATATTCTTGATTTTAGCTTTGAAACTATTAGCATTTGAAAATTTCACGACAAGACCTCCACATATGATTGTAGTTTTTCGGTTACTTTAAATAGTTGTGCATAGTGATACAACTTGGCATAATCAACAGCTCCTTTTTTAAAGTAAGCTTGAAAAGCTGGAGCAATAACTTGAATATCGACATGATAAGCTGTTCTCAAACACTCCACTAATGTTCGTTCCATATCATATACTGAGATAAACTGTCCAGCCTGTCGCTCCAGTCTAATAATACCGATTTCATGATACTTTCTAGCGACAATTGGCTTGACACCAGCTTCTTTCATTGGCCTCGTATTTGTCCCGAAAGGAAAAGTCATCACAGGCTCAAATGGAATGGTAAGGGACAGACCATGTAACCAAAGTGCTATTTCTAAGGAATAAATTCCTTTTGGAAAACGGTACTGTAAACTAAAATAGTCATCGATATAGGTATCTGGCAGATGATAGATACCTCTTTCAATTGATTCCACTTTCCCTTTTGAGACTAATTGATTCAGTTGTTGATAAGAAAAGTTAAGCTCTTCCATATCACGAAAAGTTATTACTCCATGATTATTTTTAATATAATTACAAACGGGTTTCTCTAACAAATCCATATCACCACCTCCAAAACAATATGCTAACAAATCAAGTCATTGTTAGCATATCCTTTTTTATTTCGTCGTATACGCAAAACTCAAGTTACTATCCACTCCAGATAATTTACGAAAGGTATAGTTTGGATTGCCATTGTAATTGGTTTCGGAGATAAGGAATGAGCCATTTGGGTAGAGTTTTTCGACGAAAGCCACATGTCCGTATTCTGCTGGTGTGCCATGTCCTCCTCCCGCAAAGGAAATAATAGCTCCTGCTTGTGGACTTGTCCCTGTCTCCCCACCGAGACTTGCGGCTGTTCGTACCCAATCTTGGCCATTGCCCATGGTACTGATAATTGGAATCTTCTCACCGTTTTTTCCTTTGAGTTTTAGACCCAGTTGGTTAATACGGGCTGCGACTCCCCAAGTACATTGGCCGTAAGCGTAACCCATACCATCACCACCTCCTGGAATAGAGTTTTCAAAAAGGTCTCCTCGTACAGCTTCAAGTGCTTTTAGATCACTTTGTGCTGTCCCGCCGTTGGGTTGACTAAAGCCTTTTTCAATTTGGTAATACCACTCACTGGCTCGTGTCTGACGTTCAAGTAGTTTATCACCACTATTTCCTTCCCAGTAAATGAGAAAGAGTTGGGCGATATTTTGCAAGATTGGTACTAGACTCATATTCCAAGAGCTAACTGTTGAGGTTTATTCGGCGAAGTCTGGGATTTCTCCGACATTAGCAAACTCATCCAGATAGCTTCTAACATGGATAGGCAGTTGCCCTTTAAAGTCCACATCAGCCTGTCTGGTCAAAGTGGAGAAAACCATAGAGAAAAATAAAGCAGATAGAAAACGAAAGGTAGTATCATTATCTGGAATAACAAGATAGACCATAGTCTTCTGAGTGCCCCACGTTTTCAAGTCCATAGAGTCTTTTTGCGTCAAATCAATCACCGATTGGATATTAAAAAGGGTAAACTTCGCTGTTGTGACCGCAATCACCAAATCCAACGTCTTATCCTTATAGTATTGAAAATCTGCCCAGTTTCTCATGGTAAAGTTCTCGTGACCGTATTTTTTAGCGTAATCTTCAAACAAGACTTTTGGGAGTTTATAATAACGCTCTGATGTCTGAAATTGATTAGCAGTAATACATTTCATGATTATCCCTCCGAGACTAAAATTCCAAAATTCCCGAATTCATCAAATCAGATTAAACCTGTTTGTTCCATTTCATTTACCAGTTGAGTTGCTTTTAGATTATCAACTCCCATGATGGTCATGATATGGCTTTTCACGATTTGACGTGATGACTGTTCTTCCTTTTGCATAATTACCTCCGAAACGCAAAAAAAAGGGTAGACACTAGATTGTCTACCCCCGAAAGTTTATTAAAACAAAAATCCTGCCAAAGAATTTTTGGCAGGAAACCAAATCAATTTATCAGTTTCTCATAATCGCTTATCGTAAAAAAAAAACAGAGCTTATGCCCTGGTTTTCTTTATTAAGCGACTTGAGTCGTTACCTTATTATTTAAGAGTAACTGAAGCTCCAGCTTCTTCAAGTTTAGCTTTGATTTCTTCAGCTTCAGCTGCAGCAACACCTTCTTTAATAACTGATGGTGCACCGTCAACGATAGCTTTAGCTTCTTTAAGACCTTCGCCTGTGATTTCACGTACAACTTTGATAACGCCAACTTTTTTGTCGCCTGCAGATGTCAACTCAACGTCGAATGAATCTTTAGCAGCACCAGCGTCAGCAGCACCAGCTGCAGCAGCAGCTACAGGAGCAGCAGCAGTTACGCCAAACTCTTCTTCGATAGCTTTTACAAGGTCGTTCAATTCAAGGATTGAAGCTTCTTTAATTTCAGCAATAATGTTTTCAATGTTCAATGCCATTGTGATTTCCTCCAAATGTGTTTTTTAATATAGTGTTTTAAACGTAGCTTAGGCTACGAGTTGTGAAGATGGGCTTATGCAGCACCGTCTTCTTTGCTTTCTGCAACCGCTTTGACAGCGTATGCAACGTTGCGCACTGGCGCTTGAAGTACAGAAAGGAGCATAGAAAGCATACCTTCTTTGTTTGGAAGTGATGCAAGAGCGTTGATTTCTTCGACTGAAGTGAACGCACCGTCAACAACACCACCTTTGATTTCAAGAGCTTCTGCGTCTTTAGCAAATTCGCTAATAACTTTTGCTGGTGCGATAACATCTTCGTTTGAGAATGCTACTGCAGATGGACCAACAAAAAGTTCTTTAAGGTCTTCAAGACCTGCTTCTTCAGCTGCACGGCTCAAGATAGAGTTTTTGATAACTTTAAATTCAACGCCTGATTCACGAAGATTACGACGAAGAACTGTATCTTGGTCAACTGTAAGTCCACGAGAGTCAACAACAACGATAGATGCTGCTGCTTTCATTTTCTCAGCGACGATAGCAACCTGTTCAGCTTTCTTAGCAATAATAGCTTCACTCATTAGTAGTTTTACCTCCGTTTTTATTTTTGGGCTAGGCACAAAAAAATCGTACCTAAACCTAGACACGAAAGTACAATACGTTACAAAAAAATAGTTACGTTTTGTGCCTCGGTTGGATGTTTACGAGTCTTGCTCCCCAACTGTCTTAGGTCAGTTTTTTCAAACCTTATTTATAATATCATGACCTAAATCAGACGTCAAGAAAAAAATACAATTTTTTTTATTTTTTTCTCTATCTTTTTTTGAAGACCATAAAACCTCTCAAAATCTAAAGATTTCAAGAGGTTATTTCTAATCATACCTAAGGGCTTCGATAGGATCGAGTTTCGAAGCTTTATTAGCTGGTAGGAGACCAAAGATAATCCCTACAGCTGCTGAGAAGGCAATACTTCCCATGGCTACGCCAAGAGAGACTGTCGCTTTAAGGTCCATGGCATTCCCGATTGGTCCAACGACTAGGGCTGCAAAGCCCAGCCCAATCAAACCTCCCAGGATGGTCAAAACCATGGACTCAATCAGAAACTGTGTCAAGATTTTACGACGTGTGGCACCTAAAGCCTTACGAAGACCAATCTCTCGTGTCCGCTCAGTTACCGAAACCAACATGATGTTCATAACACCGATTCCACCAACTAAGAGTGAAATCCCAGCAATAGCTCCGACAACGGTGGTAATGGTTCCAAAGATTGTGTTGACCTGATCTAAGGCCGAGCTCATATCTGCTGCCTTATATTCTCCATTGTCATCTTGGGTCAACTGGGTCAAGCGTTTGGCGGCATCCTTAGCGACACTACTACTATTTTTCACATCGGTCACATGGAAAAAAATCTGGCCAATAGCATCAGTGTTATTTTCAGCTGCTAACTGGGTATTGGCCACAAGAGCTGTTCCAATTTCACCATAGGCACCGATTGCTGTGTCTTTATTCTTATAAACACCAATCACACAATAATCATTTTTCCCAATAGTAACCACTTGGTTAAGGGCATCCTCATTCGTCTCAAAGAGTTTTTTAGCCACCATCTGATCAATGACAATGACTCGTGAAAAGTTTTTATAATCATTGTCTTGCAAGGAACGTCCTGTCAACATCTCTAACTTTTTAGCTTTAAAGTAGCCCTGGCTGGCACCTGTGATATTAACATTCTTCACAGTCTTTTTCTGGAGGGAGATAGAGGAAGTTAGGCTGTTGGTCACAAAATAACTATCGATACCAGGCGTCTGCCTAGCCACTTGCTCCAACCAAACTTCTTTAACCGGTTTGGTCGGATGTGACAGGTCCGCATAGGCAGGATCTAGCTCCTCACCCTTTGCTTCATAGTAGACTTGAACAGTATCCTTATCACCTGTCACACTATCGGTAACACTCTGACGCATCCCATTTCCTAGACCCATGATAAGTACTACCGCAGCAACACCAATGATAATCCCCAACATGGTCAGGAAGGACCGCATCTTGTGAGAACGAATAGAACTAAGAGCAAATTTCCAATTTTCCATTCTTACCTCCTAGTCTATCCGAACGCTGTCCGTTGTGTCTTGGGTGATTTCCCCATCACGGATGACAATCTTACGTCGGGCATAATCCGCAATCTCAGGTTCATGGGTAACCATGACAATGGTCTTTCCTTCACGGTTTAGCTGGGTTAAGAGATCCATAATCTGGGTTCCTGTCTTGGTATCAAGCGCACCCGTAGGTTCATCCGCCAAAATGATTGCTGGATCGTTAGATAGTGCACGCGCAATAGCCACCCTTTGCTTCTGTCCACCAGACAGCTCTGATGGTAGGTGATGGCTACGGTCTGACAAGCCGACTTTTTTCAAGAATTGCTCTGCCCTTTGCTTACGTTCACGTGGAGATTTCCCTGCATAAATCAAGGGAAGCTCTACATTTTTTTGGGCACTTAACTTTGGCAAGAGAAAAAACTGCTGAAAGATAAAACCAATCTGGTCATTTCTTACCTTGGCCAAACGATTTTCAGAGAGATCAGCCACATCCTCGCCCTCGAGTTGATAGGAACCTGTAGTTGGTTGATCAAGAAGTCCAATAATATTCATGAGGGTTGATTTACCTGAACCAGAAGGGCCCATGATTGCCACGAAGTCACCTTCATCAACTGATAAGTCAATCCCCTTAAGGACCTGCAAGGACTCTTGGCCATTTTTGAAAGACTTGGTGATCCCCCTTAAAACCATAAGAGCTGGCTTAGTCACTAGACTTCACCTCTTCTCCACTAGTCTCTTTTGATTTTTTGCTATCGGCATCCGTCACATCCTTTAGTGTCTCACCATCCTTGAAGGATTTTTCAGCCTTAGTAATAACCTTTTGACCTTCTTTAAGCCCTGATGCAATTTCTTGCTGCTTAGCATCTGCATTACCAAGTTTGACCTTGACTTGCTTGATTTTTTGACTCTCGTCATCGTAAACCCAGACGTAGTTGTCAGAGCCTTTCTTGGTCACAGCAGTTACTGGAACTAACAGGGCATCATCATCTTTGGTCACTTCAAGAGATACATTGAAGCCTTGTTTGAGCTTGCCGATTGGACTGGTCAGTTGAACCTTGTATTCATACTGAGAACCTGACTGACCTGAGTTGCCAGATGTCCCCGTTGACTGACTAGCATTTTGCTTAGGATAATTGGAAACGTAGCTAACTTTCCCTGTCCAAGTTTGATCTGGGTATACTTTGGAAGTAATCTTGACCTTTTGACCTACTGAAATATTTGGAATGTCATATTCCGTTAAGGTTCCTTGAATCTCAAATTGGCCTTCACTGGTCACATGAACTAGAGTCTGGCTCTCTTTTGAAGCAGGGTCCACAGAGTCCGCAACTTCTACGACTGTCCCATTAGCATCTGAAACAATGACCGTTTGGTTGAGGACATCTTGTGCCTTTTCTAGCTCTGATGCTGCGTTAGCAACAGCATCATTATAATCTTGCAAGGTTTGGTAATTACTTGCCTCGGTTTGCTGACGCTGTTGAGGGCTAACGGTAGCCGTCGAATCATCCTCATCCGAATCACTACTTGTTTGTGCCGAAGCCGCAGGAGCTGTCCCATACTGTTGGAAATAATTACGGTCACGAACTGCCTTATTGTAGGCACGACTAGCCGTATCATATGCTGCTTGGGCTGAGGTGCTATCGTATTGGACCAGTTGCTGACCGACGCTAACTTCCTCACCAACAGAGACTGTCACAGTGGCATTGCGTCCAATGGTATTGTCAAAATAAACATACTGTTCCGACTGAGCCTTCACCATGCCAGTCAGAAGGGTCGACGAGGCCAGCTGCCCCTTAGTTACCTTACTTGCTGTAGGGGACTTAGAAGCCTTATCATTCTTGCCACCACCTGCAAAAAGGTTAAAGCCTAGGACCCAAAGGACAAGGAAACCAATTCCTCCAATAATCCAAACTCTTTTTTTATTTTTAAATAACTTTGGACTGATTTTCTTTCGCATATGTCTCTCTTTTCTTTTTTGTATCACATAGATAAAACAATTGTAATACTTTTAACTTTCAGTGTCAATGGCCTTCGCTTACATCCATGACACCATAATGTAGCTTTTGATTGGGCCGAACCTGGCGTTCAAAACCAAGTTCTTCAAAAACGGTATCTCGAAAATGTGCCTTGATGATAATTTTTTCCCGTGCAACACGTTTAGCTTCTTTTAGCCATTCTTCTGTCAGACGGCTACCATTGGCCAGAGGCTTGATAGCCTCTAGATTTTCCGATTCCTTGATAATCTCTGAAAACATAGGATCGGCATAGATGATATCAAAGGAATTGTCAGCTTGAGCTTTCAAAAAAGACAAGCTATCGCTCTTAATAGCTTTAATAGAACGCATGGCCTTTTCAAGCTGCTTATCATCCGTCTGATAAGAGGCAAGACCACGAGAAACCACCTGAAAAATCACATCTTGACTCTCAAGGGCTGTCACCCTATTTCCCGCTACTGCCATCACTAGGCTATCAGAAGCCAGACCCATGGTCGTGTCAAGAATAGCCTTGGGAGACTTACCTAAAAGACTGACTAAAGCGTCATGGGGGGCCTTAATCCTGAGAGCAGCCGTATCTGGATGGAAGGTCAACTCACTAGCATCCGAATTGATAAAAGACAGTCTGTCTTTATATAGGAGATAGAAAGGTCCAAAGCGCTCTAAACATTTCGCCAAGGACAACTTGCGACGAGGCTGGTAGTCAGCTACGAGCTCGTGGGCTAGTTCTTGGGCACGCGCAATTAATTCCTCATTTTCCCGTAAAGATGTCGTAATAATCATGTTTCTAGTATAGCAGAATCTTAGGAAACAAAACCATTGTCTTAGCTTTCATTTTAATTTGTTAACTTACATTTGTGTAAGAAAAAAGCCCCAGCAAAGCTGAGACTCAGAACATAATTAAACTATTTTTAAATATGAAATAGATTTTGCGAACCTAGTAAGCTTATACCGAGACTTTTCGCAGTGATAAAAAAGCCCCAGCAAGGCTGAGACTTTATTTGGTGATTAGATAGCTTCTGTTGTAAAGCTACGGCTTTCAAGCACACGCACCATAGCATCTGCTGTATCAAGCGCTGTGAAGAGTGGAATTCCAGCTTCAATAGCTGAGCTACGGATAGCTGCTCCGTCTTCGTCATAAGTACGTTTGTTACCAACTGTATTGATAATAGCTTGCGCTTTACCTGTACGAACGAGGGCTGGAATGTCGTTATCATCATTTTCACCCAATTTGTTAACAAGCGTTGCGTGAACCCCGTGTTCATTCAAGAACTTAGCTGTTCCCTCAGTTGCGTAGATACCATAACCGATAGCATCGAAACGACGGGCCAAGTCAAGGGCTTCTTCTTTAGTATCATCATGAATAGTAAAGATAACGTTACCAAAGGTAGGCAAGTGGAGGTAAGATGCTTCAAAGGCTTTGTAGAGCGCTTTTTCAAGAGTCGCATCTGTACCCATAACTTCACCAGTTGATTTCATTTCAGGTCCAAGGAGGCTATCTACCTTAGCCAATTTTGTGAATGAGAAGACTGGTGCTTTGACATGAACATGGTTGCTTTCTGGGTAAAGACCATCTTTGTAACCTTGCTCAGCCAATGATTTACCAAGAATCAAGTTTGTAGCAACTTGAGCCATTGGGATATCAGTAACCTTAGACAAGAATGGTACGGTACGGCTGGCACGTGGGTTAACCTCGATAACATAGACCGTTTCATCCTTAATAACGAACTGAATGTTCATCATACCGATACAGTTAAGACCAATAGCCAAACGTTTAGTGTAATCAGCGATAGTCTCTTGGATTTTCTTAGAAAGGGTTTGTGGTGGGTAAACTGCCATTGAGTCCCCTGAGTGAACCCCTGCACGCTCGATGTGTTCCATAATACCTGGAATCAAGACATCCTTACCATCAGAGATGGCATCCACTTCACACTCACGTCCGATGATATAGCTATCAACAAGGACTGGGTGGTCTGGACTTGCCTTAACGGCTGTGCGCATGTAAGAACGAAGGTCTTCTTCATTTTCAACGATTTCCATGGCACGTCCACCCAAAACGTATGATGGACGAACAAGAACTGGGAAGCCAATCTTACGAGCTGCTTCAACCGCTTCTTCTTCATTTGTCGCTGTTTGTCCTGGTGGTTGTGGAATGTCCAAATCTTTAAGGGCTTGTTCAAAGAGGTCACGGTCTTCGGCACGGTCAAGGTCGGCAACCTGTGTACCCAAGATTTTCACACCAGCTTTAGACAATGGCTCTGCCAAGTTGATGGCTGTTTGGCCACCAAACTGAACCACGACACCCTTAGGTTGTTCCAATTCGATAACGTTCATCACATCTTCGAAAGTCAATGGTTCGAAGTAAAGTTTATCTGAAACTGAGAAGTCTGTTGAAACCGTCTCAGGGTTAGAGTTCATGATGATAGCTTCGTAACCTGCAGCCTGGATAGCTTTTACAGAGTGAACTGTCGCATAGTCGAACTCAACCCCTTGTCCGATACGGATAGGACCTGAACCAAGAACGATGACAGATTCTTTATCAGATTTGATTGATTCATTTTCCCACTCGTAAGTTGAGTAGAAATATGGTGTTGATGACTCGAACTCAGCTGCACAGGTATCAACCATCTTGTAGACAGGAACAATATGATTTTCCAAACGTGTCGCACGAACTTGGTCGGCTGTTTGATTCCAAAGATCAGCAATCTTACGATCAGAGAAACCGTTACGTTTAGCTTCTTTCAGAACATCAACATCGCCTACGTGAGTAGCCAATTCTTGTTCCAATTCAAAGATATGGAGCAATTTGTCAAGGAAGAAGATATCAATCTTAGTCAACTCTGACAATTCTTCAATAGTGTATCCACGACGGATGGCTTCAGAAAGGTAGAAGAGACGGTCGTCTTGAGCTTTGACAATCTTTTCAACCAAGGCATCGTCTGTGACATCCGCAAGCTCAGACATTTCATTGTGGTAAACACCGATTTCAAGTGAACGGCAGGCTTTAAGAAGTGACTCTTCGATGTTACGACCGATAGCCATAACTTCACCTGTTGCTTTCATCTGAGTACCAAGGCGACGTTCACCATGTTCAAATTTATCAAATGGGAAACGTGGAATCTTAGCAACCACATAGTCAAGAGCTGGTTCAAACATGGCATAAGTTGTACCAGTGACTGGGTTAATCATTTCATCAAGTGTCAAACCAACAGCGATCTTGGCTGCCAATTTGGCAATTGGGTAACCAGTTGCTTTTGAGGCAAGGGCTGATGAACGTGATACACGAGGGTTTACTTCGATAACATAGTACTTGAAGCTATTAGGGTCAAGAGCCAACTGTACGTTACATCCACCCTCAATTTTAAGGGCACGGATAATCTTCAAGCTGGCATCACGAAGCATTTGGTTTTCAATATCTGACAAGGTTTGCGTTGGGGCAAATACGATTGAGTCCCCTGTGTGGATACCCACTGGGTCGAAGTTTTCCATGTTACATACCACAAGAGCATTGTCTGCGGCATCACGCATAACTTCGTATTCTATTTCCTTGAAACCAGCGATAGAACGCTCAATCAAACATTGTGTTACTGGTGACAATTTCAAGCCATTTTCAGCGATTTCACGAAGTTCTTCTTCGTTGGCACACATACCACCACCAGTACCACCAAGGGTAAAGGCAGGACGCACGATAACTGGGTAACCAATTTCTGTCGCAAAGGCAACTGCTTCTTCAACCGTATTGACGATTTCAGATTCTGGAATAGGTTGTTCCAAATCTTCCATCAATTGTTTGAAGAGGTCACGGTCTTCGGCTTGGTCAATGGCAGACAATTTTGTTCCCAAAAGCTCTACTCCAAGCTCTTCAAGAATACCAGCTTTTGACAATTCCATTGCCATGTTCAAACCAGTTTGTCCCCCAAGTGTTGGCAAGAGAGCATCAGGACGCTCTTTACGAAGAATACGTGTAACAAATTCAAGCGTAATTGGTTCAATGTAAACCTTGTCTGCGATTTCTTTATCAGTCATGATTGTCGCAGGGTTAGAGTTGACAAGGACAACACTGTAACCTTCTTCTTTCAAGGCCAAGCAGGCTTGCGTACCAGCGTAGTCGAACTCAGCAGCCTGACCAATGATGATAGGACCAGACCCGATAACCATAATTTTTTTAATATCAGAACGTTTAGGCATAATTTATGATACAAAGCCCGTTAAGGACCCAGTGAAAATAGGAAACGTGACGACGCCTAAGCGTCTAGTCACCGTTTATCTTTTTCACACAGTCCTTAGGGCATGTTCACTTCCGTGAACCTGTATCTTCTCCTTTCTATTTGACAACTCTCTGGTTGTCATTAAATAAGGTAGTAGACTGGGGCGAACAAGAGTCACACCCCACTATAGTCACTAGACAGTTGCAATTAACGACGTGCTTTTTCAGCTTGGAAAGCATCAATCAATTCCAAGAACTCATCAAAGAGATAGCTAGCATCGTGTGGACCAGGTGCTGCATCTGGGTGGAATTGCACTGAGAATGCAGGGAAGTCACGGTGACGAACACCTTCAACTGACTTATCGTTAATTTCTTCATGTGTTACCATGAGGCAATCTGGAAGTGACTCACGGTCAATGGCATAACCATGGTTTTGGCTGGTGAAATCAACACGACCAGTCGCAATTTCACGAACCGCATGGTTAAATCCACGGTGACCAAACTTCATCTTGTAGGCCTTGGCACCATTCGCCAAACTAAACAATTGGTGACCCATACAAATACCAAAAATTGGAATTTTACCTTGGATGCCACGAATCATATCAAGTGCATACGGTACATCTTCAGGGTTACCTGGACCATTTGACAACATCACACCATCTGGATTAAGGTGGAGAATTTCTTCAGCAGTGATATCATGTGGCACAACAGTCACGTTACAATCACGTTTTGAAAACTCACGCAAGATAGAGTGCTTGAGACCAAAGTCAACCAAAACGATATTTTTACCAACACCTGGTGCTGGGTAGGCTGTCTTAGTTGATACCTGCTCAATATTGTTGGTTGGCAAAACAGTCGCACGCAATTGGTCTTGCAAGTGCTCGATACTGTCACCAGGGTTGGCCAAAGTGGCTTTCATGGTACCGTGTTGACGGATAATCTTAGTCAAGGCACGTGTATCAATACCAGAGATACCAGGGATGTTTTTCGCTTTCAAAAACTCATCCAAGGTCATTTGGTTACGCCAGTTGCTGGCACGACGGCTAGCCTCTGACACAACGACACCCTTAGTCGTTGGCTTAATTGACTCATAGTCGTCACGGTTAACACCATAGTTACCAACAAGTGGATAAGTAAAAGTCAAAATTTGACCATTGTAAGACTGGTCTGTGATAGATTCTTGATAACCTGTCATACCAGTATTAAAGACGATTTCACCCGTCACATCCACATCAGCACCGAAGGCCTGACCTTCAAAAATAGTGCCGTCTTCCAAAATAAGTAAACGTTTTGCCATTATAGTAAATTGTTCCTTTCACTAAGATACAAGGGCGTTAAAATCTGAATGAAAATCAAATCTGACAGAGAGGCTCTAGCCTCTAGGAAGATATGTCTCTTTTCAAAGATTTAGCCCATGTTCTTTTTCGTCTGATTCTCTCAGGAATCGGTTAACGTAGTTTACGCTTTGCCATTTAAAATAGCTTCAATAATTGCCATACGGACAAAGACCCCGTTTTGCATCTGAGCAACGATACGAGCCTTAGGCGCCTCAACCAGGCTATCAGCAATCTCCACATCACGATTAACCGGAGCAGGGTGCATGATAATCGCCTGATCAGCTAACTTGGCATAACGTTCTTCAGTCAAACCATAGAGAGCATGGTAGTCTTCTTTTGAAAATCCTTTATCGTCCCCATGACGTTCGTGCTGAACACGAAGCAACATGAGCACATCCAAGTCCTCAATGACGTCGTCAATAGCCACATGCTGACCATAGACATCGAACTCATTCGAGTACCACTCTGCCGGACCAGCAAAATAAAGCTGAGCACCCAAACGCTTGAGAATCTGCATATTTGACTTAGCGACACGCGAATGCGTAATGTCACCTGCAATACAAATCTTAAGATCTTCAAAGGTTCCGAACTCTTCGTAAATGGTCATCAAGTCAAGCAAACACTGACTTGGGTGTTGCCCTGAACCATCACCACCATTGACAATAGAGGTCTGAATAGTTCTACTATCAATCAACTGCTTGTAGTAATCGACTTCCGAGTGGCGGACCACACAGATGTCCACACCCAAAGCAGACATGGTTAAGATCGTATCATAGAGGGTCTCACCCTTGTTCACCGAGCTAGTTCCTGCATCGAACTCAATCACATCCAAGCCAAGCTTTTTCTCAGCCACTTCGAAGGACTTGTGCGTTCGTGTTGAATTTTCAAAAAAGAGATTGGCAGCGAAATACTGTCGATCCAGCTGGAAATCAGCTCTGCCATTTTTAAAATCTCCACCTCGACGAATCAGGCCCAAGACCTCTTCATTCGTGAGGGTTTCCATTGTCACCAAATGTTTCAGTGACACTTTTCCATCTGCAATCGCCATAGTTTTTCCTTTTAAATTGATTGACTAATCTTTGCTACCTTTTTTAGGATCTGGCAAGATTTGGTAAAGCAAGATACCAAGAATGGTTGAACTTGCCACACCTGTGATTTGAAGACCACCAAGGTCAATCATCAAACCACCGATACCAGATACCAAGATAACACTAGCAATCAAGAGATTCTTTTTATTATCAAAATCAATCTTATGTTCAACTAAAATTTTCAAACCGCTAGCAGCGATAACCCCAAAGAGGGCAATAGATAATCCCCCTAATACAGGAGTTGGAATAGAATGCAAGAGTGCTGACAGCTTACCAATAAAGCTCATCAAGACCGCAATCACTGCTGCGCCCGCAATAACGTAAACTGAGTAGACCTTACTGAGGGCCATAACCCCAATATTTTCACCATAAGAAGTTACCGGAGGAGCTCCAAAGAATCCAGCGATAATCTGTGCCAAACCATCACCAGTAAGGGTACGGTCAAGACCTGGATCTTTAAAGTAATCACGCTCAGTCAAACTGTTTAGAACCATGACGTGACCAAAGTGTTCAGTCATCGTCACAAAGGCAATCGGAGCCATGGTCAAAATCGCACTTGGATAGAGCTTGAAGCTATAATCCACAAATGGAATGTCAAAGTTTGGAACCTGAATCCAATGTGCCGCTGCTACCTCTGAGAAATTGATAAAGCTATGTCCTGTCAGCAAACCAAGAACCGCTGAGAAAATATAGCCCACAATTAAACCAAGTAAAATTGGGATAACACCGATAATCTTCTTGCCATACATGTTAAAGAGGATAACCGCAAAGAGGGTCACCATCGAAATCAAGAGAGCATAGATACTATAGCTTTTGTTCAAAGTTGTCGCATCATTGACTGCATTGGCTGCAAGGTTCAAACCAATCACCATGATAATGGGACCAACCACAATTGGCGGAAGGACCTTATCAATCCAGTCTTTACCCGCATACTTAACAATCAGAGCCACAAGCAAGTAAACCAAACCACCAGCCATGGCACCTTGAGCGACCGCTGCAATCCCATCAGTCTTCATAAGTGTCTGCATAGCCGCAATATAGGCAAAGCTAGACCCCATGTATGCTGGAATTTTGTACTTGGTCACCGTCAAGTGAGCCAAAGTTCCCAAACCAGATGAGAAAAGAGCAATAGCGGGATCAATCCCAACCAAAATCGGCACAAGCACCGTCGCACCAAACATGGCAAACAAGTGCTGGAATGACAAACCAACCAATAAACCAGGTTTCGGCATATCATTCACATCATATTTTACGTTATTCACGATATCAAAGGACTCCTTAAAATTAAGATACAAAGGGCATATAAAGAGCAAAGTAAAATTAGGAAATCCGACGCAGAAGCTTTAGCTTCCAGGAAGATTTATCTATTTTACACAGCTCTTAGCCCATGTTCAATTAACAAGATACAAAGGGCGTACAAAGAGCAAAGTAAAATTAGGAAATCCGACGCAGAAGCTTTAGCTTCTAGGAAGATTTATCTATTTCACACAGCTCTTAGCCCGTGTTCAATTAACAAGATACAAAAGGCGTTTCACCTTATCTGTCAGCTAACTTAGCTTGGATCGATAATGTTGACGCTATCTTTGCCATCAACTTCTGCGACCAAAACTTCAATTTCTTCTGACTCACTAGTTGGGATATTTTTACCAACATAGTCAGCACGGATTGGCAATTCACGGTGACCACGGTCAACCAAGACAGCCAAACCAACACGCGCCGGACGTCCATGGCTAACGATATTATCAATAGCTGCACGAATCGTACGACCTGTGTAAAGCACATCATCCACAAGGATAACATCTGTACCATCAATTTCAATAGGGAAAACAGATGTGTCTTGCTCAGCCTTAACATCATCACGGAAAGCTTTAGTGTCAAGCTCAATCAATGGCACATCAAGGTTTTCCAACTGTTTCAAGCGCTCTTGGATACGCTGTGCAATATAAACACCACGTGTCTTAATACCAGCCAAGACAATCTTGTCGAGATTTTTGTTACGCTCAATAATCTCATAAGTGATACGTGTAATGGCACGTTTCATGGTTACGTCATCGACGATCTCTTTTTTCTTCATAAAAAGAACCTTTCTAAATACAAAAAAATCCCCTCGAAAACAAGGAGATACACAAAAATATGAGTACAGTTCACCCGTACACTTCTCATGGCTCCTTGCCTGCCTCTCTGGACAGTGATTAAAGGACTTATTTAATTAGGTAAATTATAGCAAATTTCAGACTCTTTTACAAGAAAAAAACGGATGCCCCTCCCAAGAAAGACTATCCGTTTAATAACTGTTACGCTTCTCTCAACTTCTCCAAGGTTTCCTTGAAAATAGCAGGTTCTTCCGCTGTAAATTCGACCAATTCTCCAGTCGTAGGATGCGTGAAACCAAGGGTCTTAGCATGTAGAAATTGACCATGGCCCTTGAGTGTCTTGCGTGGCCCATAAAGAGGGTCTCCTGCCACTGGGTGACCAATATAAGCCATGTGCACACGAATCTGGTGCGTACGACCTGTTTCCAGCTGCAACTCTACCAAGGTATAGTTGCCAAAACGTTCAAGAACAGTAAATCGTGTTACTGCAGGTTTTCCTTTAGCTGTAACTGCCTGCTTCTTACGATCCTTGTCCGAACGCCCAATTGGAGCCTCAATCACGCCTCGATCATTAGGTAGATTGCCATGCACGATAGCCACATACTTGCGAAGCGACTTCTTATCCTTAAGCTCAGCCGCCAAAGCATTGTGGGCCTTATCATTCTTAGCAATCATAAGGAGACCAGACGTGTCCTTGTCAATACGGTGGACAATCCCTGGACGAACCACACCATTAATAGACGAGAGGTCCTTGACATGATACATCAGGGCATTGACCAAGGTACCAGACGTGTGACCAGCTGATGGATGGACCACCATACCTTGAGGCTTGTTGACCACTGCCACATCCGCATCTTCGTAGATAATATCCAAAGGAATATCTTCAGCCTTGTATTCCAAGACCTCTTCTTCTGGCAATTCATAGGTGATGACATCACCCTCTTTAACCGCATACTTGGCCTTTGCCGACTTACCATTAACCAAGACCGTTCCAGCCTTAATCGCTTCATTGGCCTGACTACGTGACAATTCTGTCAAATCTGCCAGGGCCTTGTCCAGACGGTTTCCCGCCTCTTTAATGATGACTTCCATTTTCCTCTTTCCATAAGATTAAAATCAAGAGCAGTACGCCCACCGTTAGATAGGAGTCTGCCACGTTAAATATTGCAAAATCAATAAAATCAAGCTGAACCATATCAACCACGTAACCCAAGTGCACACGGTCAATAAAGTTACCAATACCACCTGAGATAATCAAAACCAAAGATAGCACCAGCCAAAGGCTCTTCTGGTAATTCTTAACCAGATAAACCAAAGCCGCACCAATCACCAGAACCGTCAAAATCACAAAGAAATATTTCTGATCCTGTAAAATCGAAAAGGCAGCACCACGGTTCTGTAGATAGGTCAAGCTGAAGAGTCCAGGAATAGCCTTGATAACTTGGTTAAGGGCAATATTTGCCACAACCCAATGCTTAACCCACTGATCCAAACCAATCAGAGCTAGAATAACCAAAGGAATCACAACCTTACGCATAAATCCTCCTATGGTTTGTATGTATCAAAGTAGTCAAACATAACATTGACAAACTTGAGAGCACAAGACGACAAGTTAATCCCCTTACGACGGACATAAACCATCTTGTTATCCAAATTATCCTCAAGCGGAATCACCGTAATCCCATTCACACTTTGTGCATCCAAGAAGCCAGACCCCGTCGCATAAGCATCCGTCCGTTCCAAGATACCGTTCAAAGTCGCACGGTCTGTCACGTTAAACATAAGAGACGAATCTGACGTATCCACAAAGTTCTCAGAATAGTAAAGGTACTCGTCCTTCTCCTGAGTGAAACGTACCGTAGGCAAGGCTGCCAAGTCCTCCATGACCAGACTTTCTTTTTTAGCCAGAGGATGCCCCTTACGGAGATAAATGTGCGTCTTAAATGGAATCAAATCAATAGCCTCAAGCCCAAGCTTGTCCATATTTTGCTGGATTCCCTTGCTATTTTGACGATTCAAATAGATAATCCCAATCTCACTGTGTCCCTTGGCTACCTCATCCAAAATCTGAATGGTCGTAGACTCAAAAATACGGAAATCCTTGTAATCAGGGTAACGCTCTGAAAAAGTCGTAATCAAAGGTGGCAAAAAGTCATAGTGCTGGCTGGCAATCGAATACTGGTTACCCTTTTCAGAAGCATTGAGATAGCGATTTTCAAAACTATCAAAACTGCGTACCACCTCAAGCGCACGCTCATAAAAGGTCATACCCTGACTGGTCAAGACAGCCCCCGTCGTTGTACGGGTGAAAATTTGAAAATTCAGCTCCTGCTCCAAATCCTTGATAGCCACTGATAGGCTAGGCTGGCTCACAAAGAGCTTGCTGGCTGCCTCACGGAAGGTTCCGCTGTTGGCAATGGCTACGACATAACGTAGTTGTTGTATGTTCATCTGTGACACTTCTTTCTTGAAAAATCAATCAATTTTATTATACCAGATTTTATCCTCTTTTGTTGATACTAAAAAGCCCAGGCAACCCTGAGCTTGAATGACTAACAAAGTAGTCCTATTCGTCTGATTTATCTGTCAAGAAGTACTTGTTTTCACGTTTGTCATAGTCGAAGGTCAAACGAACAGTATCTACCTTACCATTTTCTGGATTATAATCACGGTAGCTAAGACTCACTGACTGAGTGAGATCGCCCTGTTCAGTTTGTGTCATTTCATGATAAGTGAAGCTAGCCTCTGGGTGTTTTTCAACCACTTCAGAAAGTCGTGTCCCCTTAAGCAAATCAGCTTGTGTACCTACAGACAACTTTTCATAGTCATCTTTTGTCCAGTTGCTATGATAGTCATCGACTTCTTTGACCTTATCATAGTCGAAGGTTGCTGAGGCAGATTTCAAAACATAGACACCGTCTTTTTGCTCAAAAGTCAAACGCACATAGTTGTTTCCATCTGTGTTTTCTTTTCTATAGGTGAGGTCTAGCAAATCTGGTTTATCTTCCTCGTAAGCGTCACTATACTCGGCATCAGTCGCCTTACCGTGAGCATCCAAGACCTCGTCCAATGTCAAAGTACCAACCTTCAACTCCTTAAACTGATCCTCAGTCCAGTCAAACTTATAATTCTCATCGATGTACAGATAAGCTCTATCGTGACCTTCACTTTGGAACTGTTCAGCATGGTTCATGACATATTTCACCGCTTGATAACCTACTCCAGCAAGCGAAGTCATGAAGAAGATAATTGACATGACTAGGGCAATAATAGATAGTGCCTTGCGTGTCGATTTCAGACTCAAAACCAAAGTCACAATAGCCAAAATGATAAGGAAGAAAGCAAGGAAGGTAAAGATGAAACCGATTGGAAGTGTCCAAGCCAAAACGGCAAATAGAAGCCCCAAGACTAGAATTATGATTGGCAAAGCAATATTAACAAAAGCATTATTCTTGGTTACTTTTGGCTTGTAATAAGGGTTTTCCAAAGGTATCTGACTTGTCTTTGGAGTTTCTTTTTCTTGCTCTTTCTCCATATTCAACTCAGGCATTGGCTTAGGAGCTTCCTCCTCTAATGCCACCTGAACTTCATCTGATTGCGTATCTGCTACTGAGTCAGCTGTCACCTCTTCAGTAGATTCAGAGCTATCCACCTGCTGAGCCTCAACCTGCTCAGACACTTGGACACTTGGTTCCTCCGAAGCGATGACAAAGCCCTCTTTCTTAGCTTCCATAAACTCCTCAGGACTTGGTTTACGACCATTGACGTCCTCAAAGTGACGCACCCATTCTTCTCTAGTTGCCATAGCTGACTCCTTTATCTCTTTTTCTTTATTTTATCATACTTTAATCTGGTCTTATGAAAATAAGGTCGGATATAAGAGAGAATTTTTTGAGACTGCCTGATGTGCTTTAGTGTCAAGCCATCTCATGAAAATAGACGAAAGTCGAAAAAAACTGCACCCTAAAGTTTGATTTTCTCTGTCACACTTTTGGGGGCAGTTCAGATATTAGTATGACTAGTTTTTATACTTGTATAGTTAAGTATCTAATCCTTTTTGATTTCCAAACTAAGCTTATAAAAACTATAAAGGCTATAAGATATTGCAATAATTCCCAAGAAACCAAAGTATACATTATCCTTTAAACTCTTCATATAAATGCCAATTATTACAAAGAGAAAGGTATTAATCAAAATGACTAATCTTTTATTTTCTATCTTGCCTATTTTAACTACCAATAGTCTAATAATAAGTATCGATGGAGAGAATAAAACGGCAATTATTGTAAGTAAAATATTTTTTCTGCTAATTAAATTAGCTTTAATGCCTTTTTGAGATTCTTTTTCAATATTCATCTCTTTAAATAATAAATCCAGTGAAACATTATCAGGTTCACTTTTTCCTAATTCCCATTTAGAAATGGTCTGACGAGTAACAAATACTTTATCTGCAAGTTCTTGCTGAGTCATACCCGTTTTAGTTCTATATTCTTTAATCAACGTAGCAATGTCCATTTTAATACCCCTGTCTTATTTTTATTCTTTTATAAAAGGCTCTGCTAGAAAAATCGTCATTACTATAATAAAGAGAGGATTTTTATGAATAAAGTAAACGGCAATAAGTAATAGAAACAATAAAATTCTCGTAACCCATGGATATTTGTTTGATAAACTGACCGATAAATTAACTAAAGGTTTCAGTATCAGCCCCATTAAGCCAAAAGTAAGTACCCATATAAAATTAGTTTTGTTTTTCTTAATAAATTGTAACATTAAGAATACCTCCTTAAATTTGTTACTTTAAATTTATCAAGACCCATGAGTAAAAGCACGCAACGAATAGTAAAATATGCGCAACTCCCTTAAAAACTAGGGTGCAACGCCCCATTTCATTATGCAACGAGGAGAATATTACCTCTTAAAAGTGCGAAATGGCAGTACATTAGAATCTAAAGACAGTAAAATTTTATAATAATTAAGCCGTACTATTTTAAAGTCTATATTTACATAAACTTCTGTTTGTCTTCGAGACCAAAACGTTGGACTGCGACCATCATATTTTGAAGTATATACTTTTGTAGTTACACTTTCATTAACTTTGAGTATCCTTTGCTACGTTTCCATCAATCTTATAAATAGCGTCAAAGCTTGTTGGGCTTCTCGAAGTACCCTAACCCTGCATCCTCCTATACTCCTTCGACTTCTCTCCATACCAATCCTTAACTGAGTAGCCAAACTGCTCTCTATATTGCTCGGAGTATTTGAAGAGGTAATAGCCTCGTAGCAAATCAATGGAAAAGACATAAGTCGCAAAGACAAATATGGCAGGCATGATAGGCATCAATACCGCATCAATACCGCATCAATGCTCCCTCTAACGTCACTTCCAGTAGAGCGGTCAAAAAGCACCAGTCCAGCTGTAATCCCTGTACCACTTAAAAAGACCAAACCATCCGAAATCTTTTCAGTCACAAGAGCTACCATAGGGCTAAACTCTGTCTGATTTTGAACGGCTTCTTTCAGTTTACGGGGAACCGTTCGAATCAAGTAATAAATGGAAAGAAGAAACATAGCTCCCGATAGTATACTGACAATATTTCGTCGTGTCATCATCATTATTCCGGCACTTACTGTAAAGATAGCGAGTAAGACTACCGTGTAAAAGTAGGTGCAAAATTTTAGTTTCATCGGGCTTCTTCTGTGCTTTATTGAAAAGAGCAGATAGACCAGATACATGACCACATACAAGATAATCATGGGCCACTGAATCCAAGAAAATCTTGGATTTTGATCAAGCGTCAATCCTTTTATAAACATGGGCATAGCAATAGAGAAGAAATAAATAACAATTGAAGTGATTAACAAGCCAATAAATCGTTTCCAGCTTCCTTTTTGATTGAGCTTTTCTACGGTCTCCTTAGTGACAAGAGACTGACTTTGCTCGAATGTATAATTTAAGAATTTCAATAGCTTTCTCCTTTTATCAAGAAAAAACAGGAAGGTTTCCCCTCCTGTCCCTTAATTAATCCTCATCTGGACCTGATTTATAAGTAAGGTAGAATGTATCTTCACCTTCTTTGGTATCAAATGACAAGTAAACACTCTTGAGTTTGCCATCTTCAGCCTTATAATCACTATAAGAAATAGTCATTTCTTTTTTGAATTCACCTTGACGAGATGTTGAAATCGTGTATTCTGCACTTGAAGCTTTAGGGTGATCCTTAACGACATCTTCAAGTTTTGTACCGTTTGATGGATCAGTGTAATCCCCCTTATTGAGAGCATCAAACTGTTCTTTTGTCCAGTCAGCTTTATAAGACTTATCAACTTCTACCTTATCTTGAGGGAATCTACCTGAAGCATATGACAAGATAAATGTACCATCATATTGTTTCGTAAAGGTTAGGTAAACACTTTCACCATAGTCTTTACCAGAGTAGTTCAACTTCATCTCATCGCCAGAGATTTGTGCATCAGAAGCCTTACCATAAGTCTTGATGATAGACTTAACGGTATCTTTACCGACTTTCAATTTCTGGAACTTAGATTCATTCCAATCAAATTTAGCATTTTTGTCAATGTAATCGTTGACGTCAGTGCTATCACCTTTTGAATCAGATTTAGAGTCAGATTTTGAATCGCTGTCATCATCTTTTTTGTCAGCATCATCGTCTTTATCAGCAACTTTTGATGTCTTGCTTGAGCTTGTGTTGTTGCTAGCATTTTGAGAGATTTGGAAAATCAAACCACCAATAGACACAAAGAGCATGAGACCAGCAACACCTGTTGCGATGATTGAAAGCAATTTCTTGCTTGATTTAAGGCTAAAGACAAGTGAAACAACTGCCACCGCAACTGCGAGGACTGTCAAGATGATGAAGAGCCAAGCAGGACCTACAAACCATGCCAAGACTGCAAAGATTACTGAAAGTGCAATCGCAACGATTGGCAAGATAAGATTGAAAAGAGGTTTATCTGCTGAGCCAGCTGCTGCTGGATTAGGAACTGTTCCAAATCCTTGAGCTGATGAGATAGGTGCCTTTTCAAACATGCTTGAATCAAATTGTGGTGTTGGTTGTTGCACAGGTGCTTCTGAGAAAGCTTCTGCACCAAATGGTGATTCACTGCTTGCTTGTTCTGCGACGGCATCCTCAGCTGTTTCAGCTACATCTGCGATGTCATCTTGTTCTGTGACTTCTTCAGTAGCAACTGGTTCTGGAGCTACTTCTTCAGCGACAGGTTCATTAGCTGGTGCTTCTACAGATGCTGCTTGAGCAGCCAAAGCACTTGTATCAAAGTCAGCTGCTTTAGCATCCAAAAATTCTTGGGGGCTAGGCTTACGCCCGTGTACCGACTCAAAGAGTTCAGCCCATTCTGCTTTAGTTGACATAAAAATCTCCTTTTTTCAAGAAATCCAAACAAGAGGTTCCTTCGGCTTAGCGAAGTTTTCTATAGTTAGGATTCAGACACCTGTCTCTGATAAGAGCAAGTAGCATGCGTCCTTCCAAAAGTCAGCCCTCACTTTTTAGCCTGAGGCAACCTTTCCCTATATCTAGTCCCATGTTCATTTTCTTGTTGATAGTTCCATTCTACCATATTTAAAGACCTCTGTTAACCGTTTCCCAAAAGGTTTTTTTCTGCTACAATAGTAGGTATAATGCACCAAAGGAGTTATATATGAAAAACATTAAAAAGTACATTCCATTAATTATTGTACTTGTTATCGCAGGCCTAGGTTTTGCCTTTCGTGAGAACATCGCACGCGCCGTTCGTGGAGATGCTTATGTTGATAATAAGATATTCACTAAACAATTAGAAAAAGCCCAAAAATCTGGAAAAGATGCCTTTCCACAGTTGTCAGACAAGGTCAGTAAGGACGAAGCTGAAGTTATTCTCCATACTTCAAAGGGTGATATCACAGTCAAACTCTTCCCTACACTTGCTCCAAAGGCTTCTGAAAACTTCTTGAAACATGCCAAGGACAAATACTATGATGGACTCACCTTCCACCGTGTCATCAAGGATTTCATGATTCAAAGTGGTGATCCTAAGGGTGACGGTACTGGCGGAGAATCTATCTGGAAGAAAGGTTTCGCTGTTGAGCCTACACCATTCCTCTACAACATCCGTGGCGCACTTGCTATGGCCAATACTGGTGCTAAAAATTCAAACGGCAGCCAATTCTACATTGTTCAAAACAAGGACGATCAAAGCAAGCAATTAGGAAATGCTGGCTATCCAAAACCTATCATTGACGCCTACAAAAAAGGTGGTTACCCAGCTGGTGATACCAAATATACTGTCTTTGGACAAGTCATCAAAGGTATGGATGTTGTTGATACCATTGCTAACCTTGAAGTCGATGACAACAGTAAACCAAAAGAGAATGTAACGGTTAATTCCGTTGAAGTCGTTAAAGACTACAAATTCAAATAAACAAAAATCCGAGAAGTTGATTCTCGGATTTCTTTTTATTTAACAGCAGTGAGGAGATAGTCACCAGTGTTAACACGAGCTTCTTTAGTCGTTAAGACATCATCAAAGTCAGCTGTATTGGTCACAATGACTGGCGTGATAACTGGTAATTTAGCATCTCGGATAGTTGCTAGGTCAAATTCTATAAGTTTTTGACCTGCTTCTACAACTTCACCTGCTTCCACATAGGTCTTGAAGCCTTTACCAGCAAGAGAAACAGTGTCCATACCAATATGGATGAGAAGCTCTGCACCATTTTCAGTCGTCAAACCAATCGCATGACCAGTAGGGAAGACTAAATTAACGGTTGCCTTAGCTGGTGCGACCACTACCCCATCAGTAGGGTCAATAGCGATTCCTTTACCCATAGCTCCTGAAGCAAAGACTTGGTCAGGTACTTGGTCAAGTGGTACGACATTCCCGATGAGTGGGCTAGCAATGATTTCTTGTTGAATTTCTTTAGGAGCAGGTGCAGCTTCCTCAGCTTTTTCTTCAACCTTAGCTACTCCACCACCGTATAGGTTTGGTACTCGTACAAAGAGTTGGATGAGGAAGGCAAGAACACCACCCACAATGGCAATGATAATGGCAAAGATAACTTTAGAAAGATTACCGTCAGGCCCAATAAGGCTTGGGAAGACAAAGACACCCAGAGCACCCGTTGAATACGTCTTAATATCTAGGGCCATCGTGGCAGCTCCCATCAATCCTGAAACACCACATGATATGTAGAATGGTGTTTTCATTGGCAGTGTCACACCATAGATAGCCGGTTCTGTAACCCCAAAAATAGATGAAACAAATGCTGGCATAGAGATGGTACGTACTTTTTCTTCTTTTGTCTTAAGCATGATAGCTCCCAATACACCTGTTTGCGTGAAACATGGGAAAAGTGCTGCTGAAAGAATACTTGAACTTCCGTTTGTTGCCACATCTAAGATTGCAAGAGGAACAAGTGCCCAGTGCATTCCGAACATAACCAAGACTTGCCACAAAATACCAAGTATAAAACCAAAGACAATCGGATTAAAGTTCATGATTGCTTGGAAAAGGCTTGTCAATCCATTAGAGAAAGTATTGGCAACTGGTCCTACCACCAAGAATGTTAATGGGACAGTAATGAGTAATGTAAAGAAAGGCACTACGAAGACTTTAATGACATCTGGAGTAATCTTAGTAAAGAATTTTTGAATGTATGAAGCCACCCAAATTGCCAAGATAGAAGGCATTACTGTTGAGAGGTAACCTCCTGCAGGAAGTGCAAATGGAATAACTCCTAGAGCATGACCTTGACCAGCCTTTTGAAGAGCAGTCACCAGCGTAGCAATATCAGGGTAAACAAGCGCTCCTGCAATCGCAATAGCTGTAAACTCATTAACCTTGAAACGACGGGCAGATGTTAATGCAATCAAGATTGGCAAGAACTGGAAGAAACCATCTCCTGCTGCATTAAAGATGACATACATAGGACTCGTTGCAGCTGACAAGCCACAAGCTGCCATGATAGAAACTATCCCTTTGATAATCCCCGCCGCAGCCAAAGGTCCAAGAAAAGGTTGGAAAATACTTGAAACCAAAGATACAAAGCGGTCAAAAAGATTCCCTTTAGGCGCATCACCTTCATCAATATCAAGACTACCACCTGCTGGAAGACCGCCAACTTGGAGAACCTCCGCATAAACATCAGGGACATGGTTACCGATAACGACCTGATATTGACCACCTGCCTTAACAACAGTAACAACACCGTCACGGTTCTTAAGGTAGTCATCATCTGCTTTAGACTCATCTTTCAAATCAAAGCGTAAGCGTGTCACACAGTGTTTCAAGCTATTGACATTTTCTTTACCACCGACGTGTTTGAGAATGTCTTCAGCTAATTCAGTATATTTAGCCATAAGGGCTCCTTTCTTTTCTAGGATTTTAGTTCTTTCGAGGCTTTTTCAACGAAAAAAACCTAAATAAATACCAAGAACCAATTAGGATGAGTATACACTACTCCCATTAGTTTTTCGTATTTATCTAGGTTTTGCCTGCTGACCAGTAACAATCCTTTTGCTATGGTTATATAATATCAGAGTTCAAATATTTTTGCAAGCCCTTACAAAAATATTTTTTGTTTTTTGAGGTAAAATCTTGACCAAGATAATAAGTCATGATAAACTATTGTTAGTTTATAAACTAACAGAAAGAGAGTTACACGATGAAAACAAGTGCAATTATTGAATTTAAAGATACATACGCTAGCATGGAATGCCACGAGCTTGGTTACCAAACCAAGGAAACTGCCTTAGCTATTATTTCTCCTACTGGACATATTCTATCAAGTACACCGCTTTTCAGAAAGGTATATGGTTCAAATACTGCTCACATCGACCAACTTCCTTTCAATATAGATAACCTCAGTATCACAGCGAGAGGTCTTAGTAAAAAGGCTAAAGCCAACTTGGAAGATTGGATTACCCATACTATCATTCTTCCAATGGACTATGATAAGTCCTTTACTAAGCATCAAGAACTTTTGCACCTCTTAGCAGATTCACCTATCGTTGAGTCTGTCCAATCTTTAACTTATAAGACAGTAAAGATTCATTTTTCCGAAGCACTCAATGATGAACATATTCGCCAACTGCAAGGTTTTATTCTCGCTCAGGCAGGCATCTACAGCTATATTGGGACATCTACAGTCTCAGACCGAAATGCCCACCAGGCTCTTGAATGGGCTAAACTTGATGTTAATGGTCGTTCGCACAACGATCACAAGCCTGCTATTTTCCATCGTAGTAAGGGACTCTTAAGTGGTTTCTTTCACCATGGAAGCCAAGAAAGTATTGCATAGATAATAATTGGGACACCTTGTGTCCTTTTTTGGCAACTAAAAAACCCACCATAAAGGTGAGCTAAATTGATTTATTTACTGTGTTTCCAGTTACTATAGATACTAAATACGACAATCCAGATGGCTGCCCCAATAGCTCCGACAACTGTTGACTTTTGCAAGAAGAGACAAACAAAGACGAAGATGAAGAAAAGGATAGTCAATGGATTAAGAATCTTATAGGCTGGCATAAGGAAGCCATCTGCCATAAACTCTTGAGACTTACGGTACTTGAGATGAGCAAGCATGGTCAAAATATAGATGGCAATGTAGACACCTGATGAAGATGCGGTAATCAAAGCGAAGGCGTCAGATACACCAGGTAAGACGTTGATGAAGGCTGAAACACAAACTACAATGGCTGAAACAATGATAGCACGTGAAGGAATACCATTACGGGCCAAGGTATCAAGTTTCAAAGCTTTCATAACCTTACTGTTTGGTGTTTCCCTAGCGATTTGGAAAAGGTGACGGCCAGTTGAATAAAGTGTTGAATTCAAAGAAGAGGCTGCTGCTGTCAAAACGACAAAGTTAATGAAAGCCGCTGCCCACTTGATACCAGCCATTTGGAAGACCGTTACGAAGGGTGATTCATTAACTGGAAGTTTTTGCCATGGGAAGATAGCCATGATGGCAATGAGGGCACCCACATAGAAAATGACAATACGAATCGGAATCTCCTTGATTGCCTTTGGTAAAACCTTACGTGGATTTGCTGTCTCAGATGTTGTAATCCCTACAAATTCGATGGCTTGGTAGGCAAAGAAGACCATTTGGAAGGTCATGACAAAGCTCACCCAACCTTTAGGGAACATCTGGAAACCTTGTGTGATATTGTTAAGACTAGCATATCCAGCTGGCGTTTCAAAGTTAGTTGCTACCATAAATATCCCTGTAGCTATCAAGGCAAGAATGGTGACAATCTTGATCATCCCAAACCAAAACTCAACTTCCCCGAAAATCTTAACCGCAATCAAGTTAACCGAACTCAGGATAATCAAGAAGACAATCTGAATCTGCCAGGCAGGCCAACTTGGAAACCAAAACTGCACATAGTTCGATACAGCCGTAATTTCTGCCATACCAAGAAATACCAGTGATACCCAGTAAGACCAACCTGAGAAGAATCCCCAGCCTTTACCAAGGTATTTCGTAATAAAATTAATAAAGGTATGTTGGTCCGGGTCCATGTAGAGCATCTCACCGATAGCTCGCATCATGAGGTACATGAAGACACCTGTCAGCATATAAACAAGTATGATTGAAGGGCCTGTTAGGGAAAGGGAACGCCCTGCCCCAAGGAAGAGACCTGTACCGATTGTACCAGCGATGGCAATCAGCTGGACGTGACGGTTTTGAAGACCACGCACCATCCCATTCTCAGTCTGGTTGTCGTCGTCTTTATGATGTTGCTTTTGCGACATTTTTTTCACTCCAATTCTATTAAGCAAGACTCATTGAGTCCTGCAATTTTTAACATAACTTATATTGTACCATTTTTGAAATAATTGGTCAATATTATACAGAATATTCAGAATTTTATACTTCAAAACAAGGGCTTGGAAAACTTCCAAACCCTTGTTACTAGTTATTATGATTCAGGATCATCAAGGCTACGACCATGCAAGCCTTTTTCACGTTGGACTTGACGTAGTTTTTCAGGTGTCACATCGTTACCTTCTTCGTCAACCACTTTAATTCCTTCGATGTGGTGACGAACTGAGCGACGATAACCCTCAATGTATTCTTCACGAAGTTTTGCTTGTTCTACCTCTTCTTCTGGTGTCAAGCCTTCTGTTTTTTTCTTTTTGGCAAGCTCATTGATACGAGCAATTTTTTCAGGTGTCATAATAAGACCTACTTTCTACCTGTCAACAGGTACTTATTTTGTATTCAATTGATTAAAGGCTGCAACAGCTTTGGCTTTAGCCACAAGACCCGAAAGAAGGGCCAAACGGTTGTTTTTAACAGCCTCATCTTCTGCCATAACCATGGTATTGTCAAAGAAGGCATCGATGACTGGGCTAAGAGCAAAGAGCTGAGCCAATTTGTCACTAGCTGAACCAGTCAATTCTAATTCTTCAATCGCCTTAGCAAGAGCCTTTTCTTGATCATTTTCAAAGAGACTAGCATCGACTGCTACTGAAGCATCTGCTTTTTCTGCCAAGTTGAAGGCACGTGAGAGTGACTCAACAGCCGCCTTGTAACCCTCAGCCTTAGCAGCTTCTGAAAGGGCGTCAGCAGCTTCAAGCATATCTGCCACGACAAAGTTTGAACCAGCAAGAACGGCTTCCTTGATATCTTTAGATGTGCGTCCCATCATCTTATCCACACGCGCTTTGATGAAGTTGATGACTTCTGCTTGATTGTCATAAGAAAGACTATCAAATGAAAGGGCGTAAAGGCTGTCGATCAACTCATCCATAGGGATGTGCCAACCAAAAGCATCCAAGATACGAACAATCCCTTGTGTTGCACGACGAAGCGCATAAGGGTCATTTGAACCTGATGGAATCAAGCCAACTGAGAAGAAGGAAAGGAGGGTATCCAATTTATCTGCAAGCGCAAGGATAGCACCAACCTTAGTCTCTGGAAGAGCTCCGTCTGCTGAATCAGGAAGGTAATGCTCACGGATAGCTGTCGCAACCGCAGCATCCTCACCAGCAAGGAGGGCGTATTTTTCACCCATGATTCCTTGCAATTCATCGAACTCTCCGACCATACCAGTCAAGAGGTCAAATTTATAGATTTCAGCTGCACGCGCTACGGCTGCCCTTTCTTCAGCAGTCAAACCAGCTTGCTCAGCCAATGATGCGGCAATAACACCAGCACGGGCCATGTGTTGTGAGAGAGAACCGATTTTTTCATGGAAAGTCACGTTGGCCAATTTAGCAACCAGGTCTTCAATCTTGAGTTTTTGGTCTTCACGCCAGAAGAATTCACCATCTTCAAGACGGGCCACCAATACTTTTTCATTTCCTCGGATAACATTTTCCAAGTGCTCAGCGTTACCATTACGGACTGAGATGAAGTTTGGTTTAAGCTTACCGTCAAGGTCACGTACAACAAAGTAACGTTGGTGCGTTTCCATTGATGTCACCAAGACTTCTTCTGGAACGTCCAAATATTTAGTGTCAAAACTTCCCATAAAGGCAGTTGGATATTCGACCAAGTTCAAGACTTCGTTCAAAAGTCCTTCTTCGATTTGGACTTGAACACCTTGTTCTGCTTCGATAGCTTTGATTTGCTCACGAATCATGTTTTCACGTTCTTTGCTATCCGCAATCACGTAAACAGTACGAAGGTCTTCCTCATAAGAATCCGCATTGGTAATTTCCACTTCATGTCCAAGGAAACGATGTCCACGACTCACACGACCTGACTTGATATCCAAGAAGTCAAGGTCAAGCGCTTCGTCGCCCAAAAGAACTGTCAAGGTGTGAACTGGGCGAATGTATTCAAATGTGTTGTTAGCCCAGTGCATGCTGACAGGGAAAGTCAATGAAGCAAGTACTTCTGGAACGCCAGCCAAGACTTCTTTGGCAGGTTTTCCAGCTTCGTGTTTAGTAACATAAACGTACTCTTCACCTTTGACTTCACGGAATTCGATATCGTCAACAGTCAAGCCTTTCCCACGGACAAATCCTTGTGCTGCTTTTGAGAAGTTACCTTCTGCATCCAAAGCGATTTTCTTAGAAGGGCCTTTAAAATCTTCGGTCAAATCGGATTGTTGATCAGCCAAACCAATCACACGGACTGCCAAACGGCGTGGTGTAGAGAAGGTTTGAATGCTTTCGTATGAGAGACGGTTATCATCCAAGAAGGCTGCCATTTTCTCCCCGAGTTGTTTTTCACTTGGTGTGACAACGTAGGCTGGCAACTCTTCAAGTCCAAGTTCTACTAATAAGTTTTTTGTCATGTTTCTTCCTTTACAAAATTCTTTTTTTGATAGGCGCCTTAGGTACTGGGGACGTTGCTAACTAACTTTGTGAGGCTGTATGGAAATCTGGTGTCTCCTTGACATAGATTTCCAACAGTCTCATCAAAGTGGATTTAGCTAACTGATTTTTGAACCTAACGTTTCAAAAATCCCCATATACCAGTACGGTGGCGCCTATCCCTTTAGCAAGTCTTCGACTTGCCTCTGGGTAGCCATGTGGGCTCACTTTGTTTGCCCATTTTCCATTCTTGTAACGCTTATTATTCTTCCTCTTCTGCTAGGAGTTTTGCGCGTGTGGCTTCATCAAGAAGTGGGTAACCAAGTTTCTTACGTTCTGCAACGAAGGTTTTGGCTACGACACGGGCCAAGTTACGGATGCGGGCAATGTAACCGGCACGTTCTGTAACAGAAACAGCGCCACGAGCATCTAGCAAGTTAAAAGTATGTGAACATTTCAAAACGTAGTCATAGGCAGGGTGAACAAGACCCAATTCCAAAGCACGTCCTGCTTCTTTTTCAAATTTTTCGAAGTTTTCAAGAAGCATGTCTTGGTCAGAAACTTCAAAGCTGTATTTTGAGTGTTCGTATTCGGGTTGAAGGAAGATTTCTCCGTATTTAACGCCTGGAGCCCACTCAATATCGTAAACAGAATCTACTTCTTGGATGTAAGAAGCCAAACGTTCCAAACCGTAAGTGACCTCAGAAGTTACCGGACCAGTTGCCAATCCACCAACTTGTTGGAAGTAGGTGAACTGAGTGATTTCCATACCGTCAAGCCAAACTTCCCAACCAAGACCAGCTGAACCAGTTGATGGGTTTTCCCAGTTATCTTCAACGAAACGAATATCGTGTTCCAAAGGATTGATGCCCAATTTTTCCAATGACTCAAGGTAGAGCTCTTGGATGTTTGATGGTGATGGTTTCATAACCACTTGGAATTGGTGGTGTTGGTAAAGGCGGTTTGGGTTTTCTCCGTAACGACCATCTGCTGGACGACGAGATGGCTCTACATAAGCCGCATTCCATGGCTCAGGACCAATGGCACGAAGGAAGGTGTAAGGACTCATAGTTCCCGCACCCTTTTCATTATCATAAGCCTGCATGAGCATACAACCCTGGTCATTCCAGTATTGTTGCAAAGTCAAAATTATTTCTTGAAATGTTAATTTCTTAGACATTGAATACTCCTTGATTAAAAATGATTTCTTGCGACACGAGTCTGCCTCGTCGATTATACGAGGCAAGACGAGTTAGTACTGCGTTTAGCTCAGGCACCCTAGTGCTGAGCGTGGGGCAGTCCGACTATAAGGAGGTCTCTGCCACTGACGCAGTGGAAAGTCAATTTTTTAGACATGTTGTACTCCTTATTCATAAAGTTTCTTGTGACTCAGGATACAAAAAGAACCGTGTCTCTGCTCCTAAGTCGTTCGACCTAGGGGCGTTAGAAACGCGGTTCCACCCTAATTTATTACTTCATTTTATCTGTTTGTCTTCAGCCATTTGCTGAGAGAAAGCGCCACTTGCCTACTTTGCTCTACTTGGCTTTCACTATCCCAAGCTCGCTAGAAAAACGCCATAAGCCCTTCTTTCTTGTCAGTATTATAGCAGAAATAGGGAAACTTGTAAAATAAAATTCTAATCCTTCTTACTGATTCCCATTTTCTGACGAACATGCGCATGGGAGTCATCATGGAGAATATCATTATCAAGAATTGAGGCTTCTCGAAGTTCTTGGGCCTTTTTCTTGTCCCGATGGGTCAAGTCTTGATTGGGATCATAAGCTTTCTCAACGATAGATAAGAGATGATTTCGAATTTCCTTTTCCTTACGAATCTTAGCTTTTTTGCGGTAGCTAGCAACAACCAGCACGACCAACATCAGCATTCCCAGATAACCGATAATAGGATACATAACCGCTACCAGTTGACGGAAGCCCATGTAGGAAATAGCAAAACCAGCAAGGGCAAATGCAGCCACAAAGAACTTGAAGCGTTTCTCACTACCTGCTGAAAAGCGTTTCCCAAGGGCATAGTAGAGACTAAAGACGGTATTAAAAATCAAACCAAATATCACCAAGGCGTAAAGTGTCGCAAAAATAGGATTCACTTCCTTAGCAATAGCCAACATAGGAACATCCGAGCTAGCAATTTTATCACTGTTAGCAAAGAGGATCAAGGTTGTGACAAAGAAAATCACACCGACCATAAATCCTCCCCAGGCTCCGCTCTTTTCAGCTTCATTGATTTTGAGAATAGAGCCACCCATGACAAAGGCAATCGCGATAGCTGACATGACACAAACGGCAAAATAGTTAACCACAGACAGCCAAATACTCGGAAAAGGAGATTGAATGGTTTGCGATACCTTATCCATCTCAGCAAAATCCCAATGACGTCCTAAAACATTGATCACGAATATCATGGCAATCATAACCAAAATCATAGGGGTAAAAACTCCAATAACACCAATGATTTTTTTGAAATCTAGGAAACTCACAAAGATAGTCAGAGCTGTACACAGGAAGGCACCTACCCAAATCGGAAAGCCGAACTGTTGGTTTAGGTTAGCCCCTGCCCCCGCTGTCATCACAAAGCCAAACAGGAAACAAGTGATAATCAAAGCGATATCTAAAATACGGTAGATAACAGGATGACTGATTTCTGCCAGGACTACTGAGTGATCGTCTGAGCGATAATAACTTCCCAGAGCAATCATGAGTCGCCCAAAGCCAACATGCAAGATTCCTAGAACTATGACACCTATCAGTCCCCAGGCTCCAAAACTAACAAAATACTGTAAGAGGTCCTGGCCTGAAGATACCCCTGCACCAATCATCACACCGACATAGGCCAGGGCAATGCTCCAAATACGTTTTGACATATTACCTCCTGTAAAATACAAAGTATTTTTATTTTACACTACTCTAACACCTTTGTAAAAATCAATAAAAAACAGCACCTTCATAAGAAAGTGCTACTCATACTCTTATTTTTCCCAACCTTTTCGTCCATCAACAAAGGTTGCTTGTAATTCCAAGGAGTCATCTAATACAATAAAATCAGCTGGTAAACCTGCTTTTAGGCTTCCGCAAGTATTTTCAAGCCCAACCGATTTAGCTGGAACACTAGTTGCCATTTGTAAGGCTTGAGCAACTGTCACAAGTCCCCAATCAACCACATGTTTGACACCGTCTTTAAGTTGTAAGATAGATCCAGCTAGATTACCACCTTCTTTGAGGCGGGCGGTACCATTTTCAACAATAACAGGAAGTTCGCCTAACATATAGTCGCCGTCCGGACAGCCTCCCGCTGACATACAGTCTGTAATTAGGGCAACTCCTTGAGGTGTCTTTTGCTTGATAAGAACTTTACAAGCTGCAGGGACCACGTGATGACCATCTGCAATCAGCTCACCAATAGTTTCTGGACTATCGAAGGCTGCCCCAACCATACCTGGCTCACGGTGGGTAAAACCACGCATCCCATTGTAGACGTGAACCCAAACGGACGCCCCAGCTTCCACTGCTGCCATGGCTTCTTCATATGTGGCATTGGAATGACCTAGAGCGATTGTCACGCCTTGCTTGGTCGCTTCTTGGATAAATTCAGTCACTCCCTCACGTTCAGGAGCAAGGGCCAATTTAATCAGTTTTCCTTGAGTCGCCTCCTGCCATTCCTTCAATTGTTCCACACTTGGATTGCCCATATACTTAGGATTTTGAGCTCCCTTGTAGGTTTCAGTGAAATAAGGTCCTTCAAAGAATAGCCCTTGAATTTTGGCACCAGTCTCCTTACCAACCGTATTAGCTGTTGTTTGGCAAATTGCCTTCAACTCTTCAAATGGCGCTGTTAAAGCTGTCGGTAAGAAGGAGGTTACACCTGCTGAAAGCAAGGCTTGACTCATGCCTAGAAGACTTTCCTCAGAATTATCCATGACATCATAACCCGCAAATCCATGAATGTGAGTATCTACAAGACCCGGAGAAATCTGATAATCACTGTAATCTAGCACCTCTGCACCTTCTGGTACATTTTCCGTCCAGTCACCAAAACGGCTATCCTCAACCGCTAGGTAGCCACCTTCCTTGATTTTATGTTCAAAATAAAAACGTTTGGCTGAAATATAATAGGTCATAGGACCACCTCTCATCATTTTTCTATATTCTTAATACGCTTTCATTATATCAAAAAAGCCGAGAATTTTTCTCGACTTTCTCTATTAAATCACACCTTCTGTAACCTTTTCAACAAGGTTAATCGCATGGTCTGCGATACGTGTGTAATGTGAGAGGTAATCAACATAGTTGATACCTGCTTGCGCAGTACACTCACCATTGTTAAGACGTTTGGTATGTATTTTACGCAATTGTTTTTCAAGTTTTTCCAACTCTTCATGGCGAAGGATGACTTGACCTGCAAGTACCTTATCGTCATCTACAACAACACGAATACTATCAAGGGCGATACGGTGAGTACGGTTGTAAACATCCGCAAGCTCAGCCTTGGCAGTATCAGAAAATTCAATTCCCTTATTATGAATGTGTTGTGAAAGGTTTGCACTTGCAACTGCAAGGTCACCAATACGCTCCAAGTCACGAACAGAGTCAAGCACACTTGCCAACACTTCATTTTCAGAAACGCTTAGAGATTCGTTAGAGATGTCAATCAAGTAAGTTGTCAACTCTTCGTCAATACTATTAACTGCTGTTTCATACTTCTCAACCTTATCGAAGTATTTTTCATCTCCCTTAGCAAAGAAAGCATAGGAAGCTTCCAAAGACTGGATGGCGTACGATGCCAAGTGCACCAATTCTTTCTTAGCATTACCAAGGGCAATAGCTGGTGCTTGTGTGATAAGCAAACGGTCTAAGTAGAGTGCTTCGTACTTGTTAATCTCATCTTCACCAGGAATAATCTTAGTCACAAGGTAAGCCAAGAGTCCGATGAATGGGAATTGAACAATAGTATTTGCGATGTTAAAAGTACCGTGAGCAAAGGCGATGGTCATCTCAGGTGTCAATCCAAGTACAGACTTAAACCATTGAATCAAGGCTGTGAATGGTACCAAGAGAATCAAACACAAGACCGTCCCAATAACATTGAACAGGACGTGAGCCCCTGCCACACGTTTAGCAGCAATGTTTGAACCAAGAGCTGCTAGAACCGCTGTGATTGTTGTTCCGATATTATCCCCAAAGAGGATTGGAAGGGCACCTTGCAGGTCAAGCAAACCACCTGAGTAGAGACTCTGAAGAATACCGATAGTCGCTGCTGACGATTGAATCAACATGGTCAAGCCAGCACCGATGATAACCCCCATGACTGGGCGATCACCCAAGGTTGCCAAGTAGTCCTTAAAGGCTGTAACTGACTTCAAAGGCTCTACCGCATCTCCCATAAGGTTAAGGGCAAAGAAAATTCCCCCTACACCAAACAAGATACGACCTAGGTTATTGAGCTTCTTATTGCTTGTAAAGAAGAGAAGCGCAGCCCCCAGGAAAATCACTGGAAGGGCATAGTCACCAAGCTTGAAACCAATCATGAAGGAAGTTACGGTTGTACCGATATTTGCCCCCATGACAATACCAATAGCCTGACGAAGACTTAAAAGCCCTGCCGAAACCAGACCGACGACAATAACGGTAACCCCTGAACTCGACTGAATCAAGGCCGTCATGACAATACCAATCAAAACCCCTAAAAACGGGTTGCTAGTATACTTATCGATGTAAAAACGCAACTTATCTCCGGCTGCTTGTTGAAGACCATCTCCCATGTACTTGATACTAAAGAGGAAAAGCCCCAAACCACCGAGGAAAGAAAACGCAATATCTTGCCAATTTACTGACACATTTTTGTCCTCATTATTTAAAATTTTTCGGTAAAACCGACCTTTCTATTGTATCTATTTATTAAGGAATTAACAAGACCTTTCCCCAAAATAATAGAAAGATCAGAAGAAAATCTGACCTTTCTAGATATCTCAATTAATCCACTTGAACATAACGGCGAACACCACTATAGCTGATGTAAGAAATCCAACTATGACCATCTTGAGTAACCTTCATATCAAAGTTAATCTGATCACCTGCTTCTAAGTAAAATTCAACTGGAGCCTTATCACTAGGAGTATTTTTGACAGCCGTACGTTTGGTAAGCTTGTAGCTGCCAGATTCTGCTATGCCACCATCAATTGGAAGTTGATTGTCAGTAACTGTCACGTCTTTAGGTAGCGTCATATTATCTGATTCTTTTAAGTAGACCTTTGTTCCACCAGTACTGGTTACTTGAATGGTATCCTGTTCGTAGCTTGGACCAGAAATAGCTGCCTTTTTAGAGACAAAGCTAATATCTCCAACAATACCAGAAGTGTCTCCTCTATCTCTTGAGAGGGTGGCATCATACTTACCTGAACCCTCTTGATAATTATCTTTCGGGTGCACATAATTGTGAACTGTCGCTTGACCTTGGGCAGTAATATCTCCTACTAGGCTAGTATTGTTAAAGACCAGACGACTGCCATCACTAGACTTCCAAGTTCCGGCAATACTATCAAACTGACCACGCGCTACCGCACTCACATCCATATCTACAGTGGTCACTTGCGTATCCGTTTTAGCTTGAGCTTGGCTGCTAGATTGACTACTTGAAGCTTGACTATCACTTGAGCTCTTTGGCGCTTGGGATTGACTCGCTGAAGATTGATTCTCGTTTGAAGATTTAGGAGCCTGTGACTGACTGCTTGAGGGAACTGATGAACTATTTGAAGATGATGACTGAGCCTGACTACTGCTTGAACTTGGTGCAGAAGACTTTTTGCTACTTGGTGCACTTGAAGATTCAGTATTTGAACCAGAAGACTCCTTGACTTTAGCACTAGGCTTGCTGGTCTTACCACTATCTTTATTGGATGATTTAACTCTACTTGATGAGGTCACCTGGCTACTCTTAGGCGTCTTATCTGCTGAACTCGATTCCTTATGGCTGGAACAGGCCGTCAGCAAAGCCATTGAGGAAAGGGTAACCATTGAAAGCACGATTGCTTGGGAAAATTTGTTTTTCATAGTCATTTCCTCATTTCTAGTCTTTCATAAAAAGTAAAGATAGGGCCTATATTATAAGGAAACATCAGGTTCTCTCTACTTTTAAGGGAAGAATATCTTCTACACTTTTATTATATCATTTTCTAATGTAAACGCTAACATATTAGCCTTGTAAATCCTAAAATAGAGATGAAAATATCTTGAATCCTTGTGATATAATAGAGACAAAAAATTGAAAGTTATACCATGACATTCTATCTTCTAGCACAAGTATTCTCAGCCATAGGTGCCCTATGTGTCGCCATATCCTCTTTTGCAAAATCAAAAAATAACATGCTCGTCTGGCAAATTACCGACTATATTTTTACTGCTATTGCCAACCTGCTTCTCGGAGGATATACCGGTGCTTTAACCATTAGTATTTCCATCATACGTAATAGCCTGATGGTCAAAAAGAAGATGACCAAGACTATCTTGACCATCCTCATCATTATTCAAATCATCGTCGGAACCTATCTCAATCAACTTGGGATTATTGGTTATTTACCTATCATCTCTTCAGTTTCCTATAGCCTAGCTATTGCTGCCACACCAAACCTTCAGTGGCTTCGCTGGGTCATTATTGAAAATATGTTACTTTGGCTAATTTACGATTTGACCATTCAGGCTTACCCAGCTGCCATCACTGATGTCACTATCACACTAACCACTCTCATTGCCATTATCCAAAATCGAAAAACCTTTAGCAGATAGAAGCTAAAGGTCTTTTTCTTATAAAGCCCAAGTACGAATAGCGTGAGCTACGCCTGCCTCGTCATTTGTCAAGGTCACATACTTACACAACTCTTTAATGTCGTCACTAGCATTACCCATGGCAACACTTTGACCGACGAATTGAAGCATTTCAAGGTCATTAGCAGCATCACCCAGAGCCATGATTTGATCTGGAGCAATTCCAAGTTTTTCCGCTAAATGCTTAAGTCCGCTGGCCTTAGTTGCCCCCTGTGGCATGATTTCAAAGATATATTCTTGGCTACGAACTGTGCTATAGCTCTGATCAAGTCTGTCTTGCACAGCATTTTGGAAGGCATCCAAAGGTTCAGAATCAGCCATATACATGGCTTGGAAAATCACTTGCCCTTCCGCAAAGATTTCTTCCAAACTCCTAGCTTTTGCTTCTGTGAAAACAGTCCCAGCATCATATGCTACTAGCTCAGGCACCTCATCGCCCACAACATAGTAAGTTTTTTCACCAGTAAAGGTTAGAGCCACCTCTGGGAAGTCTTCGCAAGCCTGCAAGAGTTCTTCCATCTCGGAGCGAGATAAACTTTCATATTGAAGCAACTTCCAATTTTTTGTCTCATAAGTTGAACAGCCATTATTCATGATAATGTACTCTTCTTCACTCAGTCCTAATTTCTCAAAATGCGGAAGAATGCCTGAACGTGGGCGTCCTGTACAAAGGACAATTTTGATACCTGCCGCAGCTGCTTCTTGAATAGCTTTAATATTCTCTGCAGGAATCTCTTTTTGGCTATCTAAGAGTGTTCCGTCCATATCTATTGCAATGAGTTTCACTTGATTCTGATTCATTTTACTCTCCTTCGACCCTAATAAGTGTCATAAATGGTTAACTGATATTGTTCAATGATGCTGTTTAATTTGTCTCCGTAGGTTGTGTCCGTAGCGTAGACCCCTGTTAGGGCAGCTGTCGCATCCTTATAATTCTTAGTATTGGAACGGTGCACCCCTACATAGTAGCTTCCCTCAAGGAAATCCACATAGTCCTGTAAAGAATTTTCCACAGAACCATAAGAACGAAAAGCCGCATCAATATAGTAAGGATTGCCCTTACCATCATCCTCCCAGGTCGGTAGGGTCACACTTTGACCATTGTAGTCCCCCTTAATCCCAAAGAAGTTATAGGACGGCTTCTGACTCAAAGTAGATTGTCCAGAGTCAGATTCCAAGATGGCCTGAGCTATCATAACAGATGCATAAAGATCATTTCTAGCTGCCAAATAGCGCGACGTCTCACCAATCTCGGCAATAAATGCAACCGTCGTCTCATCCGTAGATGTCATGTTCTTTTCCATAGTCAACCTTGGAAAATTTAAACTAGCTAGGAGTCCCAATAAGGCAAATAGGCCGATAAAAATCAGACTCCACTTTTGGAAAAATTTAGGAAAGAGCAAGAAAGACTTCTGTTTCTTTTTAGTTTTCTTAGGTCTAGCTTTAGACTTACTTTTCTTTTTTCCTTTCGCCAATCGGTCACCCCCTCAAATCATACTAACTCTCCTAAGTATATCAAAAATCACTAAAAAAGACCCAAACCAACTGGTTTAAGTCTCTATTAATCCTATATTGCATCTCCACCACGTTCACCAGTACGGATACGGATAACATCATCAATGGGAATGATGAAGATTTTCCCGTCACCAACATCTCCAGTCGCCACGGCGTTCCGAATGGCATCAACAACCTCGTCAACAGCTAGATCTTTGACCACAATTTCAACCTTAACTTTAGCTAGTAGGGTGGGAACAATACGTTGTCCACGAACAAACTCCGCAAAGCCTCGTTGGTTCCCGTAACCTAAGACCTGACTTACAGTCATTCCCTTTGCCAAGCCACTACCAGTCAAGGCATTTTTCAAATCTTCCAATTTATCCGAACGAATAATCGCTTCTACTTTTTTCATCTGTATTCTCCTACGAATCTAAGCCCATAAAGGTTGGATAGGCTGTTTCCTTGTGTTCACAGTCATCAAGACCAATAGCTTCATCACGGTCACTAACACGCAAAGGCATATAATGAGCAATTACTTTAATAATACCATAGGTCACAAGAGCAGACCAAATAGCTGTAAAGATAATAGCTAAAATAGTCACTATAAACAGATGCGCCTTTCCATAGATCAAACCAATATTAGCCTTATCTAGAGCTAAATCTGGTGTCGTAAAAATCGCAGTAGCCAAACCACCAAAGATTCCTCCAACGCCGTGGCAACCAAAAGCATCCAAAGCATCATCATAGGCAAAACGTTTCTTCAAGACAGAAATAGCATAAAAACAAATCGGACTAACCATAAGACCAATTAGAATCGCACTCCAAATTGAAACAAAACCAGCCCCAGGTGTGATTGCAACCAGACCTGCCACCAAACCGGTTGAACCACCAACCAAGGATGGATGTCCTGTGACATGTTTTTCAATTGCCAACCATGAAAACATGGCTGCAGCTGCTGAAACATGGGTGGTCACTAGCGCGTGAACTGCCAAGCCATTAGCAGCCAAGGCTGATCCTGCATTAAAGCCAAACCAACCAAACCATAAGAGACCCGCTCCCAATAGAACAAAAGGAACATTATGAGGACGGTGTTCTAAAATGGCAAAATCACGACGTTTACCAACAACGATTGCCAGAACCAAGGCCGATACACCAGAGGTAATATGAACCACATCACCACCTGCGAAGTCAATCGTCCCCCATTTAGCAAGGAGCCCTTCGTCCCAAACCATATGTGCAAATGGATAGTAGACAAGAAGTAACCAAAAGACAACAAAAATGGCTAAAGGCGTAAAGCGCATCCTTCCTACTACTGAACCCGTCAAAATCGCCACACAGATAATCGAAAACATCATCTGAAAAGCAGCAAACAGCATATCAGGAATGGTTAGACCACGACTTGAAGCCGTTTCAGACACGCCATTTAAAAAAAGGTGACTGAAATTACCGAAGAAGTTCCCATGACCGCCAAAAGAAAGCGAGTAGCCAGCAACAATCCACAAGAGGGAAGCTATAGCTAAGGGAAGAACAGACATCATCATGGTATTGATAACATTCTTACGACGTCCAAGCCCACCATAGAAGAAGGCCAAGGCCGGTGTCATCAAACAAACCATGGCTGAACAAATCAATATAAAGGCACTGCTACCTGTATCCATGAAACCACTCCAATGCGTAAATTATTTTATGTCAGATAATATAACACAAAATTACGAGGCATACAAGTTTATTTGCGGAATTTTTTGATAATTCTTTCTTTTCTAACATCTTATGTTGCCACAAAAAAAAGAGCCTCTTAAACCCCATGAAAAAGGTTATAAAGCTCTTGTCTGTTCATTTTTCGCTCTTTAGCAACGGTTTTTATAGCCTGATTAGGTTTCATTCCAGAGGCAATTAAAGCTTCTATAGCCTCTACCGGGGTAACATTTGATGTTAGATTTTCTTCCTTATCATTTTCAGAAGCTCCAGCCACAATCAGTAAACATTCACCCTTGAGAGGATTACTAGCAATATAATCTAAAACTTCTGAAATAGATCCTCGTTGGTACTCTTCATAAAGCTTGGTCAATTCTCGAACTAAAGTTACTTGACGGTTGCCATAGACCTCATGCATATTTTCAAGAGTATCCGCCACACGGTAAGGTGACTCGTAAAAAATCTGTGTCTCAGGATAAGATACTTTTTCTTTAAAGAAATCAATCTGCTGTCCTTTTTTACGGGGTAGGAAGCCATAAAAAATATGAGGTTGAGGTGCTAAACCACTGGCAATCAAGGCTGTAATACCAGCCGATGCTCCCGGTAAGGCCACCACTGGAATATCCTCTGCAATGGCAGCTTTGACCAAATCATGCCCAGGATCCGAAATAGAAGGCATCCCCGCATCAGAAACCTGAGCCAAAGAAAGACCTGACTTCAAGCGCTCCAGTAAATCTGGAATTTTCTCATAAGCATTGTGCTCATGAAAAGAATACTGCTTCGTTTCAATCTCAAAATGCTTGAGCAAGAGACCCGTATTGCGCGTGTCCTCCGCACAAATAAAATCCACCTCTTTCAGGATTTGCACACTGCGAAAAGTCATATCCTGCAAATTCCCAATAGGTGTGGGAACCAGATAGAGGGTACCGTAGCTAGATTGTCCCTTAAAACTCTTTTGAACCTGCATGTTTAGTCTCCGTACAACAATTCTGCACAGAAGCCACAAGCTTCATTATTATCACGACGTTGGCCATAAAAATCTGGACAAATATGGAATCCATCATCATAAATAGCCTCGAGGTTCACCTTACCATGAGACATTTTAGTCCCCGTCTCCTCTTGAACCACCTGACTCAAGTGCTCACGTAGCTTGTCGTTTTCCAACTTGAGGGCCGTATTTTCATCAAGAATCCCTGAGAAGTTCGCCTTAATTGCTTCCACTTCTGCCAACATCGACATCAAATTTTGTGATAATTCCTCGAATTTATCATACAATTCACGCTTTTCCATTTAGCTGAACTTCCTCCACTCCATAAGTTAGGGGCGCACGCCCTTTTTCAAATACAACCTTAATGGTCCCTGCAATTACATCAATGGCAACAACCTGACCTGTACCATCCTTGGTTTCAATGTCATCACCCAAGTCAGGATAACTAGCCTTGCTATCTCGGTAAAAGTCATCTTCATAACTGAGACAACACATGAGTCGTCCGCAGACTCCGTTCATCTTACCAGAATTCAAAGATAAACTTTGGTTTTTAGCCATCTTAATCGATACTGGTGGGAATTCACCCAAAAAACTAGAACAACAAAGTGCCCGCCCACAAGGTCCTAAGCCACCATAAATCTTTGATTCCTCACGACTTGAAATTTGGCGCAACTCAATACGTGTCTTAAAGTAAGAAGCCAGATCTTTGAGTAACTGACGAAAATCTACCCGTTTTTCAGCAACAAAACTGATTAGTACATAAGAGCAATTTAGCGGAAAGACAATGTCAACGACCTTCATTTCTAGCTGATTTTGAGCAATTAAATCAGCTACTACTCCCATACTCTTTTCAGCCTTCAAAAGATTTTCATCATATCTGGCAAAATCCCTCTCTCCAGCTAGGCCTTCAACTCGATTCAAATCAGTAGGCAAACTAACTTCAGGAAAATTTGTATTCTCCATAACGACCTGAGCCAGACGCTTATCCTTTTTATCCAAAACGACTACAAAGTCATCTTTGGCATAATTTCTATCAGGTACAACATATTCTATTGTACCAGTTTCTTCAAATTTTATTCCAATGACTTCAGTCATGATAACACCATATACTCCATCGCATTTTGAAAACTGACATTAGCTAGCCACATTTTTCGTGCCTCATATACTAAGTCTAGCCATCGTCTTGCTTGTGGATTTTGTATATCCTTCCCCAATTGATAAGTTAAAAAAGCCCAGACCATCTCTTGTTCTGACTTTTCACTACACTGGACAGCCAGTTTTGCAACATCCAGATAAAGCAGGTCCTGATTAGCCAGCAGAGACTGTGAAAAACGCTCCACTGTATTGACCAAATCAAGAACCTTATTATCCTTAGCTAGCTCCAAAGCCTGTGCTTCATCCTTAGCAAAATCTGCCAAGACCTTAGCTTGTGTCAATAACAAACCTTCCTTCTGCAGCAAGTCTTCCAGATAAACTCTGTTCTTAGGAAAATAAAAGAGTTGAGCTCGGCTTTTAATCGTCGGTAACATACGACTATCATCAGCTGTCAAAAGAAAAATATAAATCTGACTTTGAGGTTCTTCAATAAACTTTAATAGACTATTGGCAGCATTGACATGCATCTTATCTGCATCACGAATGATAAAAACCTGAGCCTGCCCTTCAAAACTCGATTGACTAAACTCTCTAGTCAACTGACGAATCGTGTCCGTCTTAATAATCTGTCCTTGTGGCTCTACTAATTTAACATCAGAAAAGTCCCCCTGAGCAATCAAACGACAAGGACGACAGTGACCACAAGGTAGACTATTCTCAGGAGTCACACAAAAACGACTCTGTGCTAGCCAAATAGCCATGTCGAGACTTCCAAAATCACCCGAAAACAAATAAGCATGACTCAAACGATTTTCTCTGATAATTTGTGAAAACTCTTCAAATAGTTTGCTTTGACTTTCAGCTAACTTCATCTTGCTCCTTATAAATAGTCTTTAATTACATTCCAAGCTTGCTCTACAACATCCTCAAAATCCTGTGAGGCATCAATTAGCTTGATACGTTCTGGTTCAGCCTGTGCCAAATCCAAATAACCTTGACGTACACGCTGATGTAGGTCAAGTTTCTCTAAATCCAACCGATTGACTTCACGTTCGCCGCTAGCTGCAATGCGGTCCAAACCAGTCTCAGAATCCACATCAAACAATAGGGTCACATCAGGTTTATACCCATCAGTCGCATAGGCATTTAACCAGGCAATCTCATTCTGATTCAAGCCACGACCAGTACCTTGATAGGCAACTGATGAATCAATAAAGCGATCCATGATGACCATATTGCCCTTTTCAAGCTCTGGCAAAACCTTCTCAACCAGATGTTGACGGCGAGCAGCAATATAGAGCAAGAGCTCTGTCTTAGCATCCATAGCCGTATTATCTACATCCAGAATAACCTCACGGATTTGCTCTGCAATAGCTACTCCTCCTGGTTCACGTGTCGTCACGACTTTGGCTGGATAGGCTTCTCTAAGACGAGGTAAAAGTGCCTCCAAAACTGTGGTCTTTCCAGCACCATCTGGCCCTTCGATTGAGATTAATAACCCTTTTGACATGATACTTCCTTTTTGATTTCTTTACTTTCTATTTTATCAAATTTTAGCTCAAATGAACAATCAAGGGCAAAAGAAAACAGAGGTTTCTAAAAACCCCTGTTTCTATCTGAATACTTCTGACCATGCCGATTGCAGGTTTCGAACCTGTGACCTACGCGTTACGAGTGCGTTGCTCTACCAACTGAGCTAAATCGGCTGACACAGTCATTCTAACACTATGTCCTAAAAAGTCAAGTTCTGTATGAAATTTACAAAAAAGAACTTGGACTAGCCAAGCTCATTCTTTTCTTACAATGATTTGTAAAGTTGACTTGCATTTTCAACAGTGAATCCATATTCTTTAAAGATACGGTCACCAGGTGCTGAGGCACCCCAAGTATCAATAGTAAGTGTTTTACCTGCAAGACCAACATATTTGCCCCAACCAAAGCTAGTTCCAGCTTCGATAGCCAAACGTTTTGTCACAGCTGCTGGAAGAACTTCTTCTTTATATGCAGCATCTTGTTCATCAAAGAGATTTTGTGATGGCATTGAAACAACACGAACATGCACACCTTCAGCTTCAAGAGCAGCCTGCGTATCAAGAGCCAATTTTACTTCAGAACCAGTTGCAATGATGATACCATCAAGATCACCTTTTGCTTCTGAGATGATGTAAGCTCCTTTATTGACACCAGTTTCAGCATTTTCAGCAGTACCATCAAGGACTGGCAAGTTTTGACGTGTCAAGACTAGCATTGTTGGACGTTCAGTCTCAGCCAAGGCACGTTTCCATGCAGCATTAGTTTCATTACCATCTGCAGGACGGATAACGTTAAGGTTAGGCATTGAACGCACACTTGCCAATTGTTCGATTGGTTCGTGAGTAGGTCCATCTTCACCAACTGCTACTGAGTCGTGTGTCATAACATAAGTTACTGGCAAGTTTTGAAGAGCTGCCATACGTACTGCTGGAAGCAAGTAGTTTGAGAAGACGAAGAAGGTACCACCATAAACACGAGTACCACCATGAAGAGCAATACCATTCATCGCTGCAGCCATAGCAAACTCACGCACACCAAACCAAATATTACGTCCAACATAGTTATCTGCTTGGAAATCAGACTCAGCCTTAACCATAGTATTGTTAGAAGCTGAAAGGTCTGCTGAACCTCCCCAGAATGAAGGAACTTGTTCAGAAATCTGTTGGATAGCTTGTTGGCTTGATACACGGCTAGCTACTGCTGAACCCAATTCATGAGCATTCAAGTTAACGTTTACAGGTTCATTTGCAAAGGCAGCCTTGTATTCAGTAGCCAATTCTGGGTAAGCAGTTTCATATTCTGCAAATTTAGTTTGCCAAGCATTTTCAGCAGCTTCACCACGGAATTTAATACCAACTTCAAAACGACGAGCAACTTCATCTGGAACTGTAAATGCCGGTGCATCATAACCGTAAACACCTTTTGCGTGATCAATGCCATCTTGACCGATTGGAGCACCGTGGACAGCTGATGTCCCTTGTCCTTCAGCTCCATAACCAATGATTGTCTTAACTTCAATGATAGATGGTTTATCTGTCTCAGCCTTAGCTTCTTCGATGGCTTTAGCAATAGCTTCCAAATCATTACCATCTTTGACAAGAATGTGTTGCCAACCATAAGCTTCAAACTTAGCCTTAACATCTTCTGTGAAAGCCATTGAAGTTGGTCCATCAAGTGAGATATCATTTGAATCGTAAAGAAGTACCAACTTACCAAGTTTAAGGTGACCAGCAAGACTGGCAGCTTCTTGAGAAACACCTTCCATCAAACAACCATCGCCATGGAGGGCATAAGTATAATGGTCAACAATATCAAAACCAGGTTTGTTAAATTTAGCTGCCAAGTGAGCTTCAGCCATTGCCATACCTACAGCATTAGCAATCCCTTGACCAAGAGGACCTGATGTTGCTTCAACACCATCAGTATGGTTAACTTCAGGGTGACCTGGAGTCTTAGAGCCCCATTGACGGAAATTCTTCAAGTCGTCCATTGTCACATCATAGCCAGAAAGATGCAATAGACTATAAAGCAAGGCAGAACCATGACCAGCAGAAAGAACAAAACGGTCACGGTTTGTCCAGTTACGGCTAGTCTTTGGATTAACATTCATCACATGGTTCCAAAGCACATAAGCCATTGGCGCTGCACCCATAGGAAGACCTGGGTGCCCAGAATTCGCGGCTTGAATTGCCTCGATCGAAAGCGAACGAATAGTGCTGACCGCCATTTGGTCAATTGCATCAAAAGTCATGATTCTAACTCTCCTTTTTTGGAAAAAAATGCGGAGCATACAGACTATTAGCGTCTGAGCTCTAGTTATACTATTTTAATTATAGCATATTATCTATCTCTTTGGGCAATCCAATTCTATTTGTGAGCCCCTAAACCTATAAAATACAGGACCTAAAGCGTTCGTTTTTACAAACCAATAGCATTTGTCTTATCCCAAGCAATTATTAAATCTATTCATCAAAAAAAGCCGAGGGAAACCCCGACTTTATGTAAAATTATTTAACGAAGTCAAGCAATGCCAAGAAGCTTTCAGCTTCAAGTGATGCACCACCTACAAGAGCTCCGTCAACGTCTGGACAAGCCATGTATTCAGCAACGTTTTCAGGTTTAACTGATCCACCGTATTGAACACGTACTTTGTCAGCAACTTCTTGACCAAAGTCAGCAGCTACAACGTCACGAACAACTTTACACATTTTTTGTGCGTCGTCTTGTGAAGCTGATTTACCAGTACCGATAGCCCAGATTGGTTCGTATGCGATTACTGTTGAAGCTACTTGTTCTGCAGTCAATCCAGCAAGAGCAGCTGAAACTTGAGCTCCTACGAATTCTGCTGCTTTACCAGCTTCGTAAGTTTCAAGTGATTCACCACAACAGATGATTGGAAGCATACCGTTAGCAAAGATTGCTTTTGCTTTTTTGTTGATGTCTTCATCAGTTTCGTGGAAGTAGTCACGACGTTCTGAGTGACCGATAACAACGTAGTCAGTACCGATTTCTTTCAAAACTTGTGGGCTAGTTTCACCAGTGAAGGCACCAGCATTTTCAAAGTAAGTGTTTTGTGCAGCAACTTTAAGGTTTGAACCTTTAGCAGCGGCAAGTACAGCTGTCAAGTCAACTGCAGGAGCTGCGATACCAGCTTCAACAAGATCTGATGAAGGAAGTTTTGATGCTACAGCTTCAACGAATGCTTTTGCTTCTTCTGGATTTTTGTTCATTTTCCAGTTACCAGCGATAAATGGTTTACGTGACATTTCACATACCTCTTCTTTTATTTATTTACTCGTTTATTTTATCACAAATCCCTTACTATTACTAGGATTTTAGGAAAATTCCGAAAACTCGACTTGCTTTATGATTTTTTTCACTATCAAAACTTAGCTTAAGCACCTTAAACAGTTTAAAAGTATAGAATCACAAGTATTTTTTAACACCAAAAAGAGCCGAGTAACCTCGACTCTCTCAATTATTGTCTGACGAATAATTGTATTGGGAACTTAATATTAATTAAGCTTCGATTTCAGATACGATACCTGAACCAACAGTACGTCCACCTTCACGGATAGAGAATGTTGTACCTTGTTCAACGGCGATTGGGTGGATCAACTCAACGTCGATAGTCACGTTATCACCAGGCATAACCATTTCAGTACCTGCAGGAAGTTCGATTGAACCTGTTACGTCAGTTGTACGGAAGTAGAACTGTGGACGGTAGTTGTTGAAGAATGGAGTGTGACGTCCACCTTCTTCTTTAGAAAGGATGTAAACTTCACCTTTGAATTTAGTGTGTGGGTTGATTGAACCAGGTGCAGCCAATACTTGACCACGTTCGATTTCATCACGTTGGATACCACGAAGAAGGACACCGACGTTATCTCCGGCAATACCTTCGTCAAGTTGTTTACGGAACATTTCAACACCAGTAACAACTGCTTTTTGGATTTCTTCTTTAAGACCAACGATTTCAACTTCGTCATTGACACGAACAACACCACGGTCGATACGTCCTGAAGCAACAGTACCACGACCAGTAATTGAGAATACGTCTTCGACTGGAAGCAACAATGGTTTGTCAGTGTCACGTTCTGGTTCTGGAATGTATTCGTCAACAGTGTTCATCAAGTCCATGATGATGTCTTCGTATTTAGAATCACCTTCAAGAGCTTTAAGAGCTGAACCTTGGATAACTGGAATGTCATCACCTGGGAAATCGTATTCTGAAAGAAGGTCACGGATTTCCATTTCAACCAATTCAAGCAATTCTTCATCGTCAACCAAGTCAACTTTGTTCATGAAGACGATAAGGTGTTTAACACCAACCTGACGTGAAAGAAGGATGTGCTCACGAGTTTGTGGCATTGGTCCGTCAGTAGATGCTACTACAAGGATCGCACCGTCCATTTGAGCGGCACCAGTGATCATGTTTTTAACGTAGTCCGCGTGTCCTGGCGCGTCGATGTGAGCGTAGTGACGTTTTTCAGTTTCATACTCAACGTGTGCAGTGTTGATTGTGATACCGCGTTCACGTTCTTCTGGAGCAGCGTCGATTGAAGCGTAGTCTTTTGGTGTGTTAACTGCGCTAGGAAGACGACGAGCCAATACAGTTGTGATAGCAGCTGTCAAAGTAGTTTTACCGTGGTCAACGTGTCCGATTGTACCAATGTTAACGTGTGGTTTACTACGATCGTATTTTTCTTTTGCCATTTAGGAAAAGCCTCCAATAAAATATATTTTATAGATAGACAGTAGGCAATACAGTCTAACTTTACTCTACTATTCTATCAAAATGTCATAGAATTGCAAGTATTTTATATAGTTTTCAGTTTTTCTTTAGAGTAATTACAAATATTCCTTTCACTAATTCTATTTCTACTGCTCCTATTAGCTTTCACTATATTCATACTACTGACTAACACCATCTAACGAAAAAAGAAGCCGTATTAACGACTTCTTCTTAAAGGTACGATTTTTTCATCTTGATTTTCCAATTCTTGAGTCTGAGATAACTCATCCTCAATCGCTTGAACAATATTATCACGCTTTTCATTAGCAGCGATGTTCAAGACAAAGGCTATCCCAACTGAAGTCACTAAAAGAGAGTTACCTCCTTGCGAAAGGAAGGGGAAGGTAACCCCTGTTGATGGAATTAGCCCTGAGATTCCTCCGATGTTAACGAAGACCTGCATTAGCATTAAGGCACCTACACCCAATGCCATCATAGAGTTAAAAGGATTTCGTGCCTTTACTCCCACAATCATAATACGAAGAATGAGGAAAAAGAGGAGGGCCAGAATCAAGCCAGCTCCGATAAGACCTAACTCTTCAATTGCAATTGAAAACACAAAGTCTGTTGTAGCTTCTGGGAGATAACCAGTTTTTTCAATCGAATTTCCAAGTCCAAGACCGAACCAGCCCCCATTACTCATAGCATAGTAGGAATGAGATAGCTGGAGACCAGATCCAGTCAAATCCTTGAACGGATTAAAATATGCTGCGAAACGCTTGGCAACATAACCGAAGATAGGTACCTTAGCCATGGTTTGAACCCCAACCAAGGCAATTAAACCAAGGAAGGCTGATGAAATCCCTACAATGCCTGCAAATAAGGCCGTGAACCAACGGTAGCCAACACCAGAAATTGAAAACATAACTACCGTAGTCAATACAATGATAGCCGCATTACCCAAGTCAGGTTGGATAGCAACCAAACCAATCATTACAAGCAAATAAACACGCCAGTCATTAAGTTCCTTACCATTCCTAGGAATCCATCTATTCTTCGTCAAGGCTTGGTAGTCATAACGTTCTATAGCAGACTGTTTTTTTGAAAAAGTGTGTGCCAAGAACCAGACAACAATGATCTTAAGGTACTCCGCTGGTTGGAAAGACAAGGGGCCAAGCACAATCCAACCATTGGCACCATTGATTTCCCTGGTGAAAAATTTGGCAATGACCAAAAGTAAAATCTCAAAGGCAATAACAACACCCAAAAGCTTATCTTTCCTGAGAAAGTTCAACTTCAGTCGGTAGATGAAAAAAATAGAGAACAAGGATACCAACCAAAAGGCTCCTTGGTTTATAACAGATGCGAAGGGATTAGCTCCCAAGGCTACTAAACGAGCACTTGTTGTTGAATACACTACTATTAAACCAACTATGGATAAGATTAAATAAGGTATCAAGATGGTGTAATCTAAAAGATGCTTCTTTTCAATTTTCATATCTTTAAAAAACTCATACTTTCTATTACGTTACTCTACATTTTCTCTTAAAATATAAAGCTAACAGCTTATATTATAACACTTTGATACCTTAAACTAAAGTAAAAGCTAAATTAACCGTTTTCAGGACTGGAAATTTGATTTTTTATCTTACCTTCAGATAGGTTTTACAATGAGCTTTCTTTGATAACTTTGCTACTTCTCATGTTTTCTTTTACGACAAATAAAAAACGGGACCAAAGTCTCGTTTTTTTTTTGTCTTATTTTGTACCGACACTGATACGATTAAGTGCTCGACGGAGAGCAACCTGAGCACGTTGAACTTCATCAATACGGTCAGATTTAGTTGCTTCTTCCAAGTCACGTTCGGCACGTTGCTTGGCACGTTCGGCACGAGAAACGTCAATGTCGCGTTCACGTTCTGCTGAATCGGCAACGATAGTAATAAAATCATCTTTAACTTCGATGATACCACCGTTTACGGCAATCCAATCGACGTGACTCTCGTCATCCACACGACGAACCTTGAGTTCATCCACTTCAAGTGGCGCAATCAAGTTAATATGGCCTGGCAAGATACCAATTTGACCATCTTTAGTAACCGCGTGGATAAAGCTGGCATGGTGATCATATTTCAGACCATCCGGAGTTACCACTTGTACGGTCATTTGTGCCATATCTTCACCTCATTAGTAGCCCATAGCTTTAGCTTTAGCTACTACATCCTCAATTGGACCTACGCTACGGAAGGCATCTTCTGGAAGATTATCATATTTACCTTCAAGGATTTCTTTAAAGCTACGAACGGTTTCAGCAACTGGAACATAAGAACCTGGTTGACCTGTAAACTGTTCAGCAACGTTAAAGTTTTGTGACAAGAAGAATTGGATACGACGAGCACGTCCAACCAATGTTTTTTCTTCGTCTGACAATTCATCCATACCAAGGATAGCGATAATATCTTGCAATTCACGGTAACGTTGAAGCACACGTTGAACTTCAGTCGCAACAGCATAGTGTTCTTCACCAACAATTTCAGGTGAAAGGGCACGTGAGCTTGATGCCAATGGGTCAACGGCTGGGTAAATACCCATTTGTGTCAACTTACGTTCAAGGTTGGTTGTTGAATCCAAGTGAGCAAATGCTGTAGCTGGCGCTGGGTCAGTATAGTCATCGGCTGGAACGTAGATGGCTTGGATTGATGTAACAGAACCTTTTTTAGTTGATGTGATACGTTCTTGCAATTGACCCATTTCAGTAGCAAGTGTAGGTTGGTAACCAACGGCTGATGGCATACGACCAAGAAGGGCAGAAACCTCAGAACCTGCTTGAGTGAAACGGAAGATGTTATCGATGAAGAGAAGCACGTCTTGACCTTCGACATCACGGAAGTATTCCGCAATTGTCAAACCAGTAAGAGCAACACGCATACGTGCTCCAGGTGGTTCGTTCATTTGACCGAAGACCATGGCTGTTTTCTCAATAACGCCAGATTCTTTCATTTCCCAGTAAAGGTCATTACCTTCACGTGTACGTTCACCAACACCTGTAAACACGGAAATACCACCGTGCTCTTGGGCAATGTTGTGAATCAACTCTTGAATAAGAACGGTTTTACCAACACCGGCACCACCAAAGAGTCCGACTTTACCACCTTTAAGGTAAGGGGCAAGCAAGTCGATAACTTTAATCCCTGTTTCAAGGATTTCAGTAGATGTTGACAATTCATCGAAAGTTGGTGCTTTTTTGTGAATTGGTTCACGCTCTGCATCTTCTGCAAAAGGTGCTTCCAAGTCAATGGTATCACCAAGAACGTTAAAGACACGTCCAAGGGTATCTTTACCAACAGGAACGCTGATTGGACGACCAGTGTCCAGAACTTCTAGTCCACGAGTCAATCCATCAGTAGATTCCATGGCAATGGTACGAACCACACCTTCTCCAAGTTCAAGAGCTACTTCGAGCACGATACGTTTAGACTTTTGTTCATCAGTATAAACGACCAATGCATTGTTAATCTCAGGGAGTTTATCACCAGCTGCAAACGCTACGTCTACAACAGGACCAACAACCTGAGCAATTTTGCCTGAGCTCATTGTTTTCTCCTTATGATAGTTTTTTGGATGACAATCATCCCTTTTTCATGTGTGTCTAATTAAGACAAATCTCTAGCTATTCAAGTGCACTTGCACCACCAACAATTTCAGTAATTTCCTGAGTGATGGCAGCTTGACGCGCACGGTTATATTGGATTGTCAAATCGTTAATCACATTCTTAGCATTATCAGTGGCTGTCTGCATTGCAGTCATACCCGCTGCGTGCTCAGCTGTTTTGGCATCTACGATAGCACCGTAGATAAGACTCTCCGCATATTGTGGTAAGAGTTGATCCAAAATAGTGTCACGATCTGGTTCCAATTCAAACTTGGTCAACACATGACCTTCTGATTCATTGGGATCCAAATCAGCGATAGGAAGCATTTGTTCCACACGAACTTCGCTAGACAAACTGTTAACATGGTGGTTATAGCACACATAGAGTTCGTCAAAAAGTTCATTTTGATACATTCCTACAGCTTTAGAAATGATTTTTCCGACTTGATCAAAACTAGGTTGATCTTCAAGGCCACGAAGTTCAAAAGCAACATTCATGTTACGAGCCTTGAAGAAATCTGAACCTGTTCCACCAATAGAAATGATAGCATATTCATCTTCAGAATCATGGTCACGTTTAATCATGTCCAACACAGCTTTAAGAATTGTTGAGTTATAACCTCCAACAAGTCCTTTATCTGAAGTAATGACAATGTAACCTGTCTTACGAACTGGGCGTGCATCCAACATTGGATTTGACGAACCATTAATCAATTCTGAATGTAGAAGATCTGTTGTGATCTGTCTAATTTTTGAGGCATAGATTTGGAAATCTTTAGCAGCTTGCTCAGAACGTGTCAATTTTGAGGCAGAAACCATTTGCATGGCTCCCGTGATTTGACTCGTTTTCTTAGTTGAAGCAATTTTTGCTTGGATTTCTCTTAGAGAGCCTGCCATATGCTGTCCTCCCTATTTCTATTTGTATTCTGACTGATCTTTGAAAGCTTGGATAGCTTCATTAAGTACAGATTCCTCAGGAATATCCTTAGTTGTACGAATAGTTTCAAAGATATCCTCATGGTGACTATCAAAGTAGTCATAGAGTGCTTCTTCAAAATCCAAGATTTGATCAACCGGAACACTATCCAAGAAACCGTGTGTCAAAGCGTAAAGGATAACAACTTGTTTCTCAACTGGAAGTGGTTTATGAAGCGGTTGTTTCAAAACTTCGATTGTACGACGACCACGGTTCAATTTCGCTTGAGTCGCAGCATCCAAATCTGAACCAAATTGCGTAAAGGCTTCAAGTTCACGATATGAAGCCAAGTCAAGACGAAGTGTACCAGCAACCTTCTTCATCGCTTTAATTTGCGCTGATCCACCTACACGTGATACGGAAGAACCCGCATCAATGGCTGGACGAATACCTGAGTTAAACAAGTTTTCTTGCAAGAAGATTTGTCCATCTGTGATTGAGATAACATTTGTTGCGATATAAGCTGAGATATCTCCGGCTTGCGTTTGGATGATTGGCAAGGCAGTAATTGAACCACCACCAAGATCATCTGAAACTTTAGCTGAACGTTCCAAAAGACGTGAGTGGAGATAGAAGACATCCCCTGGGTAGGCTTCACGACCTGGTGGACGACGGAGAAGCAATGAAAGTTCACGATAGGCCACGGCTTGTTTAGACAAATCATCATAAACAATCAAGACGTGTTTTCCGTTATACATGAACTCTTCAGCCATTGCAACACCAGCGTAAGGCGCGATGTAAAGCAATGGTGATGGTTGTGATGCTGAGGCAGTCACAACGATTGTGTAATCAAGAGCACCATGTTTACGAAGCGTTTCTACTTGTGTACGAACTGTTGATTCTTTTTGACCAATAGCCACATAGATACAGATCATATCTTGACCTTTTTGGTTCAAGATCGCATCAATGGCTACTGAAGTTTTACCAGTTTGGCGGTCTCCGATGATCAACTCACGTTGACCACGTCCAATTGGAACCAAGGCATCAATGGCCTTAAGACCAGTTTGCAATGGCTCAGAAACTGATTTACGTTGCATAACACCTGGAGCAGGTGTTTCAACTGGACGGAAACCTGTTGTTTCGATGTCACCAAGACCATCAACTGGTTGCCCAAGTGGGTTTACTACACGACCAATAAGGGCTTCACCAACTGGAACTTCCATGATTTTTCCAGTACGTTTAACAATATCGCCTTCACGAATTGCTACGAAATCCCCCAAGATAATGATACCGACATCATTAGTTTCAAGGTTTTGGGCCATACCATAGGCACCATTTTCAAATTCGAGCAACTCACCACTCATGGCATTATCAAGACCACGAGCACGTGCGATACCGTCACCGATATAGGTAACGACACCAGTTTCAGTGACGTCAAAGTTTGGCTGGAAGTTTTCAATTTGCTTTTTAATTAAAGCGCTAATTTCTTGTGCGTTAATTGCCAAAAGTCACACCACTTTCTATTTCAAATTCGTTTTAAAGGTTTGCAATTGACTGCGAATTGACGTGTCAACAACCTTATTTTTTGCTTTGATGACGAATCCTCCGATGAGGTCCTCATCAATTTTTTCTACTAAACGACGTGTCTTAATCTCAAATTTTTGTGAAACAATTGCCAAAAGTCGGGCTTTTTGTTCCTCAGACAAGGGACTTGCTGATGTCACTGTAACATCGTAAGTATTGTCTTCTTGATCAAAGAGCTCAAGGACCAATTTCAACACATCATAGAGAATGTTGGCACGGTCATTGAGTAAGATTACCTCAAGAAAATTGTTCATATACACTGAACAAGACTCTTGAAACAAGCTCAAACTTTCTTTTTTAGCTTCACTTGTCACATTTTCCTGCGACAAGAAGGTTTTTAGATTTGTTTCAGCAAAAACTGTTAGGATTTGCCTTACTTCTTCTTGGATTGTTGACACGGCGTCTTGTTCAAAAGCGACTTCTACCAGACTTCTGGCATATTGCTCAACAAGAGCTTGTGTTTTCTTATCCATTAAGCATCTCCTAATTGATCAAGATAGCTATCAATCAAGTCAGATTGCGCTTTAGCATCAAGGTTTTGTTTCATAACTTTTTCCGCCAAGAGGACAGTCAAGTCTGCAACTTCACCTTTAACGCCAGCAAGTGCTTCCACACGGCTTTGGGCGATGTCTTGATTTGCTTTTTCTTTCAAGCGTTTAGCTTCATCATGTGCTTCTGCAATGATTTTTGATTCTTGAGTTTTACCAGTTTCCTTGGCCCCATCAATAATTTGAGCTGCCTCAGTGCGAGCACCAGCCAACTCATCTTGACGTTTTTGTGCCAAGCTTTCTGCTTCTTGACGAGCATTTTCAGCACTATCAATATCTGTGGCAATTTTCTTTTCACGAGCAGCAAAGATTCCTGTAATTTGATCCCATGCGAATTTACGGATGAGGTAATACAAGAGAAAAACTGAGCCGAGTGTGATAATGATATTACCAAGTGTCGTACTATTAATAAGTATTGACATTTCATTTCTCCCTTTCTTAATTATTCTTCGTTGACTTTATCACCAATATAGTTTGAACTTAGGATAATAAAGACATAGGCTTGGATAAAGCCGATAAAGGCTGAAAAGGCAACCCAGACAAGGTTCAAAGCAAAGGATACAGGTGCTGCAAAAGCAGACCAGGTCACCAATTGAAGAATCAAGCCAGTAAGTACCTCACCAGAATAAATGTTACCAAACAAACGCAAGGCCAATGAAGCAAGGTTGGTTAATTGTTCCAAAATGTTCATTGGGAGCATAGCTGGGTATGGTGAAAGGTAGCCCTTTAGATAGCCTTTAAACCCTTTTTTACGGATCCCCTCAATATGACTAATGAGGGTAATAATCAAAGAAAGAGTGATAGTAACACCGAAGTTCGATGTTGGAGAAGTCCAAAAATTGTAATGCTCACTTTTTACAGACACAAGCAAACCTAAGTTGTTTGCTGTAAAAACAAAGGTGAAAATTACAAACAAGAGCAAACTATAATTCTTCGTGAATTTCCCAAGACTTTGAGAAATGGTACTATTCACAAACTCATAGATGAACTCAAGCACATTTTGTTTTCCCTTTGGTTTAATGGTCATCTTACGACTTGACCAAAAAACCACTCCAAAAACGATAATTACTGTCAAGAGAGACATGGCAAGGACAGTCAAGTCAAAATCAATCCCAAATAATGAGACGGTTGGATTACTTGTAGTTTCCACTGCTCATCCCTCCTTCATCTTTTATTTGTCTATTAGACAATGTAGCTAAGGGCAAACAATACGAAGAAGGTACCTTCGATAAAGGCAACACCAGTAAACATCAATGTTTGAAGTTTGCTAAACATCTCAGGTTGGCGAGCTGCAGCTTTAGCGATATTGGCAACGAGGATACCCTCACCAACAGATACACCCATAACGGCCAAACCGAGGGCTAAGATAGTTAGATTCATAGTAGAATTCTCCTTTTTAATTATTTTTACCCTGCTATTTTAGTCCTATTTTCCACGAAAGTCAATGAATTGACGGTTTTTTAGACGTTTTCACTGACTTTGCCTAACGTTTTCATTTTACTTACACAAGCGTTTACTTTTAATGAAAAACTTTCTGCTTATTTCATAAAAACAAGCCTAACCTTGTGAGATTAGACTTGTTTGGGAGATTTATGAAAAAAGAAAGATACACTGTCTGACTTAAAACCAGAACATGTGAGCGCTACCGAACGACGTTCAGTAATACTTATTAGGATGACTATAGTATAGCCTGGGTTGCTTAAAGGAAGCTGAAGGGGGGGTGATTATTTTAGAAATTTGTAAATAATTATTTGTCCTTCGCCACCCATCCAATAGCATCAGATGGAGGATTATCAACATCAATCCAGATAAACTCAATACCAATTTCTCCATTTTTGAATTTGCTGAGACGAATACCATTGATTTCTAATTCGTCTAAACGTTGGGCCGTTAGGATTTCTCGTTCAGCAAGTTGAAAGACCCCTCTCAAAATCCAATTCCCAAGAATATCCTGTTTATCTATAGACTGGATTGCTTTCCCAGATTCTTGGTTAATATAGGCATCAATAATATCTCCAGATGGTAAAAATTTCAACTTAAACGTTCGATTTTCTTTTGAAAGAGCGAGCTCCTTTGTTCCAGGTTTAAACGTCCCAATATTCTTTCCAAAAAAATCTGGTCTCTCGGCATGAAAATGGTTTGATTCTGGGATTGGAATATAAACCTCGCTCACAGGTCGGTAAACCAACTTTTCAATACTCTTGATTAAATCTTGATTATTCTTTGAATAAGCAAAATCTACTAATTTCTCACGAATAATCTTCATTTGATGTTTTTCTTCCTTAGTCTTCCAACTCTTTAATAAAATCTCCTCTAATGAATATATCGCAAAAGCCATTTCCTCTGAGGATAACTCGTTTTTAAAGCGATTCTGAAATTTTATAATACGTGGTAAACGGTCTTTCTTAGCTAACTTAGATCCGCCATTAAAGCCATTAAAACCAGAATTTTCTTCTACATTCCCATTTTTATCTGTGATTACCCAAGAAACAGTTTCTAAAATATCAGGAGCTTTCTTATCTGCTGTCAATAAATGAAGATTCTCAAAAAGATAAAAGGGGTCTTCGACATACTGTACATCCCAAGTATCGACAATAATTTCCTTATTATTAAAAGTCATATGTAGCTGACTATCTGCAGCAGTATACTTGTAATCATGATGACCGTCAGTAAACCTAAAATTCGTTGGATTTTTCAGATTGGTCGACCCTTTGATTTGTAAGTTATCCAAATCAACTGGTAAATAAGATGTCTCGCCCACATGAATTTGAGGGACGCTACCTTTTGGTGTCGGCATTAATACATGATACACAGCCTCCACATGAGTTGAATCTGACTTAAAACCCTTAATCAATGCTTTGGAAGATTCAATTCGTTGATTCCGTAAAGTTGCAATTTTTCGAGCTAATTTTTCATATCGCTCATAATTTTCCCTGTCTGCACTTTCTTTATCAGGAGAAATCTCAGCATAAAAAGTAATTTCACTTAGTAATTCATTCCAAGACTGTGAGTCTTTCTTAAACTGAGCAATCTTTTGGTCGCCTGAATTAAGACCAAATGATTTGATTCCGACGAGATATTTGTGCTTCTCATCAACGACAACCGAAGCATCATAGGAGGTATTTGCAATATCCTCTCCAACTGCTTGAAAAGCTCTTTGAAAAACAGTTTCCTGAAATTTAGAATTAACAATTGGAGCTACAAAATCTTCGGTGCTATTCTTTTCATCTGCTTCTGCTTTTTGTGAAAAGGCCTCACTCAGACTAGCAAAATTGGTAATGAGAGTCTTGTATTTTTCTTTTTGTTCTTGTTTTAAGTGTTCCCACATCAATCAATCCTCACTTCTTGCTTAAGTATATCAAAAGAAGACTAGATTTTCACTAGTCCTCTTTCTTATATAATTCGTTAAATAATGATGTAAAATGCTAAATTGCTACGATTTTCAGATAACCTAACATAATTTTAGCTGGAAAAAACGAAACGTATAGATTCATTATCTATTTATGGACAGCATATAAAATTCTTTACTTCTTTTATTACGAATCAACGATCTATACTGTTCATCAGTAATAACTTCAAGATTGCCATCATATTCTTCGTAGATTTTTTTGTATGCTTCTGCTTCATTATTTACAAAATCTTTAACATACGACTCGCCTTCAAATTGTCCATTGATCTTGATATAGATAATTGCGATATTTCCTGAACGGTTATGGTGAGATTTACCTATCCCCTTGTTTAAAGCCTTGGCAACATTTTCCGCAATGCGTTTAATTACAGGGACAACTACACTATTTCCAGCTTGTTTATATAGTTGACCATTTGAAACACCCTCAGGTAACTTAAAGGTCTTTGGATAACCTTGTACATTGAAGGTTTCCTTTGGTGTTAATTTACGAATCTCACCACTGTCTGTCAGAATCAACGGAACGTTATGTCCACCTGTTCCCATATTAGCTGTTAAAGTAGGAACAACGCCGTTTTTATTTTCACGGACATACTGACGGCGCCATTGGTAAACTGTATCCTGACTAGTCACACACTCTTTTAATTCATCATAGAATCTTTGCTTACCTTCTCGGTAATAGAATGCTTCGCCAGGTGTCGCACCAAAATCAATCACATCACTCAGAGAAGTTGTCAAATTGACTTCTTCAGGAAATTCAAAAATATCATAGGCTTCTTTAGTATCAAAGCCAACAATATAGATACGCTCACGGTTTTGTGGGATATTTCCGTAGTCTTTCCCATTGAGAACCTTCCACTTGATGAAGTAGTTGTTCTCGGTCAAGGCTTCACGAATAACCTTGAAAGTATTGCCATGATCATGCCCGACCATGTTCTTGACGTTTTCGATGAAGATAGCACGAGGTTTTCGTCCCTCAATCATGCGTAGCAATTCGAAGAAAAGATCACCACGATCATCATCAAAGCCCTTGCGATAACCCGCAATACTAAAAGCTTGACAAGGAAAGCCTCCCATAATCACATCCACACGTTCAGCTGGAATGTCCTTTGGTTGAACATAGTGAATATCACGACCATCCAAATAGGTATCTGGATGGTTCAACTGATAGGTCTCACGCGCATACTTATCAAATTCATTGGCATACACCACTCTGAACTCGTTGGTCTGTTCAAATCCCAACTCAATTCCCCCAACACCTGAGAAGAAAGCTGCAATGTTGTACTTCTCAGATTGGTTCGAACTTACAGAATTTGTCATGTAGTAACCTGCTTTCTAAAATATTGACTTTTTAGCTTAGTTTACACAAAAGTGTTTCAATTTCCTAAGCTATAATATCATAAATACTGTACATCCCCCAAAATTTATTTATATAAATTTTACTTAAATTCCGATAAATTAAAAGAACAGCCATTCCAAAATGTAAACTTTCTTCCATTTCTTTCTTCCGTTAATTCAATTAAACATTTCTTTAGATCCTTTTTGTTTATTGCGACAAAATACTTTCTATACTCTTCAAATTGATAAAAATCAGGATTGGAACAAAAAATTAAATGTCTAGCCCATTCTTCTCCTGCACATAATTGAGCCATTATATCGTTTTTTTCCCATCTAAATTTTTTTGGCTTCTCTGATTTCAACTCTATAAAAAATATTTCTTTTTTCTTTTCTCGTATCAATATATAATCGCAATCTTTAGGCATAAAATGCCTTAAAGTGTATGGTAAATCTTTTTGTTTTAAATCTTCAATATTTTTTATTAATATAACATCACTATCTCCGCTAATACGGATTGTAACTGAGTAATTCTTATTTGTCTCTGTTAATATAATTTCTCTTTCAGTATTTTGAGAAACATATCGACTATTTATATTATCCAATAGTTTCTGAGAAAGCGTCATTGTCATCCTCCATCTGTTCAATAATATCATAGTAATCATCTATTAACTTCTCTTGAATTCTATCGAAAATAGGAAGTGACTTAATTTTTTGTACGTCTTTTTTACAAAATGTTTCTTTTGTATCATCATATTCAAATAGATTAATTCTACCTGGGGCTTCTTTCAATGAGATATTAACAAATTCTCGAACTAAATTATACGAATGGGTTGAGATAATTACTTTGACACCAAATTCAATACAACGATTTAAAAAAGTTGCCATATTAGCTTGGGAACTAGGATCTAAGTTCATTTCTGGTTCATCAATGAATAAGATATCTCCATTTGATACTAAATGCTCAAAATATATGTCTAACCCATATAAAGATTTTGCAGATGATGATGCTACTTGAAAAGGAATATTTTTCCTCTTATATTTCAATCCACGTCTATCTTTTCTATAAAATTGGCGGAAGAAAATATCATCATTCACCTTTTCAAATTTACCCTTTATAATATTTTCGGAAAGAAAATTATATAAATCTAAATCAGAATTATCAAAAAAGCTATTAATATCAATCATATTTAAATAATTCAAATAATCAGAAATCGGACGAGGATATTTTGATATTCTCTTATTTGTTGAAACACCATCAAAAATAGAAGAACGAGAGGCTAGTAATTCCTTCCTAAAGACATTTAAACCATTTCTTTCAGCTGGTATATAAAGAATATTGTTAATTTTAAATAATAATCTGCGAATAGTAAAACCATTTAATATATCTTTTACGTTTTCAATATCAATTTGTGAACTATTAATTTCAGACTCAGTAAAATCAAAACTAAAATTAAGCGTCACATTCTTTTCATCACTTGAAATTTCAGATGTGACCCAAAATAAATGTTTTTGTAAAGGAAGAGGGGCATTATTTGATTTTGCTTTATCTTTAAAAAAAAGTAGTTCAATAATATCCAACAATTCTTTACTTGAAATTTTAACGGCTGTATCTTTAAAGTTGCTCGCTGAAATATTAAAATATTCAGGTAAATCATTTATATTTATATCATGTATTTTTTTAAGTACACTATTTGCCAACTTATTTTTTAATAAGGACAAATCTAAAGTTACCGTTCCATTATCAATTAATTCCTGAGCTACTTCATCTGTTATAAAATTACACTTGACATCATTTATTACGTTCAAAATAGCATATAAACTATAAGTTAGATAGGTCTTTCCGCAATTATTGGGACCAATAAAAATCATCCCATCTGATAACTCAACATTTACCTTTTTTATCGGCCCTAGATGATTAATTTCCATCTTGATTATCTCCTTTATCTCACCAACTTCTTCATCTCATCAATACGTGCTACGGTTGCGTCGTATTTAGCTTGGTAGTCAGCTTGTTTGTCGCGTTCTTTTTGGACGACTTCTGGTTTGGCATTGGCTACGAAGCGTTCGTTGCTAAGTTTCTTACCAACCATGTCGAGTTCCTTTTGCCATTTGGCTAATTCTTTTTCAAGACGAGCCAATTCTTCTTCAACATTGAGAAGGTCAGCGAGTGGCAAGTAGATTTCTGCACCTGTGATGATGCTTGACATAACCAAGTCAGGTACTTCGACATCTGCTGCAATTTCTAAGTGTTCTGGGTTTGTGAAGCGTTTGATGTAGTTGACGTTATCATTGAAGAAGGCATCGAGCTTGCTGTCGCTTGTCTTAATCAAAATAGTGATTGGCTTGCTTGGAGCTACGTTCACTTCTGCACGTGAGTTACGTACTGAGCGAATCACGTCTTTAAGAGCTTCAACGCCGGCTGCTGCTTCTTCGTTTTCAAATTCTGGACGAACCACTGGGTATTCAGCAGTCACGATCGTTCCTTCAGAGATTTGGCCATAGATTTCTTCGGTTACGAATGGCATGATTGGGTGAAGGAGACGCAAGATTTGATCCAAGGTATAAAGAAGAACAGAACGTGTGATGACTTTTTCGTCCTCGTTGTCGCTATAAAGCACTTCCTTGGTCAACTCAACATACCAGTCCGCAAACTCATCCCAGATGAAGTTGTAGAGGATGTGACCAGCCACACCGAATTCAAACTTATCAAAGTTTTCAGTGACTTTTCCGATAGTTTCGTTAAGGTTGTGGAGAATCCAATGGTCTGTGACGTTACCTGCTTGACCAGCAGCCACTTTAGCTACATTTTCACGTGCCGCATCCAAGGTCAACCCTTCATTGTTCATGAGGATATAGCGAGAGATGTTCCAAATCTTGTTAATGAAGTTCCAAGACGCATCCATTTTCTCATAAGAGAAGCGCACGTCTTGACCTGGTGCAGAACCATTTGAAAGGAACCAACGAAGGGCGTCAGCACCATATTTCTCGATGACATCCATTGGGTCAATACCGTTACCGAGTGACTTAGACATCTTACGTCCTTGCTCGTCACGGATAAGACCGTGGATAAGGACATTCTTAAATGGTTGACGTCCTGTGAATTCCAATGATTGGAAGATCATACGAGACACCCAGAAGAAGATGATATCGTAACCTGTAACCAAGGTCGATGTAGGGAAGTAACGTTTGAAATCCTCTGCTTCCACGTCAGGCCAACCCATAGTTGAGAATGGCCAGAGGGCAGAACTGAACCAAGTATCCAAGACATCTTCGTCTTGTTTCCATCCGTCGCCTTCTGGTGCTTCTTCACCAACGTACATTTCACCCTCAGCATTGTACCAAGCAGGGATTTGGTGACCCCACCAGAGCTGACGAGAGATTACCCAGTCGTGAACATTTTCCATCCATTGAAGGAAGGTATCGTTGAAACGAGGTGGGTAGAAATCAACCTTGTCGTCTGTGTCTTGGTTTGCGATGGCATTTTTCGCCAATTGATCCATCTTAACAAACCATTGTGTAGACAAACGTGGCTCAACGGGAACACCTGTACGTTCTGAGTGACCAACTGAGTGAGTCATTTTCTCAATTTCAACAAGGGCACCGATTTCTTCCAATTTCTTAACAACAGCCTTACGTGCTTCAAAGCGGTCCATACCGTTGAATTCTCCAGCCAATTCATTCATGGTACCATCATCGTTCATAACATTGACTTGTGGCAAGTTATGACGTTGACCAACCAAGAAGTCATTAGGGTCGTGGGCAGGAGTGATTTTAACCACACCAGTACCAAACTCAGGGTCTGCGTGTTCGTCCCCAACGATTGGGATTGGCTTGTTCAAGATTGGCAAGATAACATTTTTACCAATCAAGTCTTTATAACGGTCATCATTTGGGTTAACCGCTACGGCTGTATCCCCAAACATGGTTTCGGGGCGTGTTGTTGCCACTTCAAGGGCACGTGAACCGTCTTCCAACATGTAATTCATGTGGTAGAAGGCACCTTCCACATCCTTGTGAATCACCTCGATATCAGAAAGGGCTGTACGAGCTTTTGGATCCCAGTTGATGATAAATTCACCACGGTAAATCCAGCCCTTCTTGTAGAGCTCTACAAAGACCTTACGAACAGCTTTTGATAGACCTTCGTCAAGGGTGAAACGCTCACGAGAATAGTCTACAGAGAGCCCCATCTTACCCCATTGTTCCTTGATGGTCGTCGCATATTCGTCTTTCCATTCCCAGACTTTCTCAAGGAATTTTTCACGACCAAGGTCATAACGAGAGATGCCATTTTCAGCCAAACGCGCTTCTACTTTAGCCTGAGTTGCAATCCCAGCGTGGTCCATACCAGGAAGCCAAAGTGTATCAAAACCTTGCATGCGTTTTTGACGGATGATGATATCCTGTAAAGTCGTATCCCAAGCGTGACCAAGGTGAAGTTTACCGGTTACGTTTGGTGGTGGAATCACGATGGAATAAGGCTTAGCCTTTTTATCGCCTGAAGGCTTGAAAACATCTTCATCAAGCCATTTTTGGTAACGACCAGCCTCAACCTCGGCTGGATTGTATTTAGGTGAAAGTTCTTTAGACATGTGTGTGTCCTTTCTCTATTGTTTTCATTTTTTCTTGAATCTGCTTTGCAACTTCTTCTGCGGACAGATTCGTATTATCAATTTTAAGGTAGTGGTGAAGACCACTCGGTTGCTTTTGGGAATTAAGTTGATTCATTTTATCAGTCTCTAAAATCTCTCTTTCAGATACCTCAACATACCGTTTCAAGGGCTTATACTTCAACCGATTCTCCGTCCGATTTCGACGTAAGCGCTCCTCAAGAGACGTTTCTAATTCAACAAAGAGAATCTCTTGATGATACTCATTTAATAAATCTTGAATATTCTTCAAATACATCAGTTGGTATTGATTTGAAAAGTCAATTACGCCTGTTAAAATCACCGACCGATGATTCCTGGCGCTTGTTCCAAGAAAAGAAAAGTTAATTCCACGAACAAATTCCCACATTTCCTCTGTAAAATCTTGATAGATTTCGAGTGCGAAATCAATTGGTTGATGGTTGAAAAAGAGAGTCGCACCGGTGAGTTTCGAAAGTTCCTGACCAATGGTCATTTTCCCTGAGGCTGGAGCTCCAATGATAAAAACATGCATCAATCCACCTCCCACTCACTCTTCAGCAAGCCGTATCTCAAATCATCACAGCGATTTCCTTGGGCATCTTTGCGGTCTCGGATGCGAGCTTCGAGGGTGAAACCAAGTTTCTCAGCGACTCGTTGACTTTGGATATTGTAGCCAAAGCAAGTTAGCTCAATCTTGTGAAGCTCCAGTTCTTTAAAAGCTAAATCAATCAAAGCACGCGCTGCTTCTGGTACATAACCTCGGCCCCAATAGTCTGGGTGCAAGGTATAACCAATCTCAAGTACATCGTCTTCGTGGCGATTGTTGAAATCAACAGAGCCAATGACTTTATCAGTCCCTTTAACCACAATGCCGTAACCAGCTGGGAGATTATCCTTTTGATTGCGCTCTGGAAGGATATGTTCTAGGTAATAAATCTCATCTTCCAAGGTCTTGACGGGCGGAAAGCCTGCTGAGTAAGAAACTTCTGGGAGACTAGCGTAGGCATGGATATCCTCTGCATCCGCCACTGTACGGACTCGCAAAACGAGACGCTCCGTTTCGATTCGTTCGGGCAATTCAGTTCTTGTCATCCTTCTTCCTCGCTTTCTTGATGAAGATTCCCATAGGATCGACTCGGTCATCTAGATAACGATAAACGCGCTGATGACCATCCCCCATAAAGTAAGTTGGGGCAAAGCGGTCATTTATAAAATGCCCCTTGTCATCTACCAAATCAGAATCAGCAAGTCGCTCGAGAATCTTAGCAAAGATATGGCAGATGCCATCTTCCTCGATAATCCGCTCTACCTGGCAATCCAATACGACTGGGCAAGCCTCCAGGATAGGTGCTTGTGTCAAATCAGAAGGTTGAAAATCTATGCCGAGTTTAGCAATCTTCTCACGATGACTAATAAAACCAGCCTGCTCCATCTCCAGCATAAAACTTTCATCAGGAATATTCACTGTGAACTTCTGATAATGTTTAATCTGGTCTGCCGCATTTTCCTCACTACCGACCCCTATAACGAGCCAATCTCCTAGACTATAAGAAGAACTACAAGTCGTCACATTATAGCCATAGGTCTGGTCCTGGTAACCCAAGATAAAAATGGGAAAACCATAGTACAATTTACTGGTTTCAAAAGATTGCTTCATGTCACCCTCCTCTGATAGGAACGTAGACCTCGCTTTCGCTCTGTCTGCATCAATATCTCTAAATTCACCTGCGACCTTCGGTCTTGGTTCTTTAAAAGCTATAGAAAATCCCTGTCATAACCATGACAGGGACGAATGTGTATCCGCGGTACCACCCAGTTTTGAGTGGTAACCACTCACAGCTTTCTTGATTCAATTTGACCATCAGCAACCAGCTTTGACATTTGTGCGGATTTCTCAGTACCACCGCTTCCTGTGACAAATGGGCTTCAAAGCACCTCTGAATGCTCTTATTTTATCACAATTTTAAGACCAAGACAAATGAAATTGTGATGGAAATCTTATTGATTTTTGAATTTGAAAGTAGGTCCTCTGTCTTACTTTTCCTCACAATTTTCAATGGCTACTATTACCTTTCATGACAAGTTCTAACTTTGCTTGACTTTCCAAATATCTCTTACGGTAAGTTATTGCCATCGTTTTATACTCTTCGGAGGACATTTTATAAAAATCTGCTTCTTCTTTGTAAGATTCTACAAACTTTTTGTAATAATCGATATCTTTTATCGGATTCTTAATAATCTTATCTATCAACACATAAATCCCTAAAAATACACCACCAAGAATCATCCCAAGAAAATAGGGCGCCACAAGAAATGATTTAATTAACTCCATGAAGTTCACCATCACTTTCCTTCAAAATCCTTCTGAAAATGTTCTTTATGAACTTTTAATTCAAGCCCACAAACATCTTTGAGCTTTTTCCCAGCTGCAACTCGTCTTTGATGTGCTCTTATTAAAACATGTTCAGACTGTGTATGACTAATAAAATAACACAATAGCAGGTAAGTAACTATAACCCCTAACATCATAGTAATTATCCTAACCACCAAGAAAATCATCTCTCTACTCCTCTCTTAAGGAACTTGCTGAAACCATTGTAACAAAACATCGGCTAAAATTGAGACCGTTTTCACAAGAAATGGCTCATTTATCATAAGTAAAAGCATTTATTTTATTTTGAGTACATAAATGATAGTACTATAGATATTTCAAGACAGATAATCTACATTCTAGATAACTTTATTTTCCATTAGAAAAATCCCTGTCTTCCGACAAGGATTTCATCTTATTTTTCTTCCTTAGCTCTTTCTTCTTTTAGCCATTTTTCATAGCTTTCGAGTAGATTGATAGCCATTTGGGTTGCCAAGGCTAGTGAGAAGGCTTCTGTACCTTCAGTTGTTTCGTCTTGGACTTCCAATTTACTTTCTTCGTAAATGGCTTTGAGAGCCTTATTGCTAAGCGTGTCTTTAAATGCTTGGAATTCTTTCATGGTCAAAGCCTCCTTGATTCTACGGCAAGATCTACAGCTACTGTTACCGTTTTCACTTTTAGTTTACACCATTTCAGAGAAATTGCAAGAATTTTCCTTAATAATAAGGAGGGCCTTCACTCTATCTGCGACCTACTGAGCAGGAGTCGCAGCCCCTGTGAGATACTCAGTCGTATAGGCTACGATAGCTCCCGAATCAGCATTTACTGCGTATTTATAACGTAGACCGCTAGCAGCATAGTCAAAGCTGATATTGTAGACCTTACCGTCTCCTTCAGTCTTCAATTCCGTTTTCAAGTTTGTCACAGAACCTTCAGCTAGGCCAGCATGGTTAAGAGCTGTTGTTTGTGCAGTTTCTTTGGATACTGCTGTCTCTTCCTTGCTTTCACTAGGTTGAGTCTCGTCTTTAGGTTCTTCACTTTTTTGAGCGTCATCCTTATCCTTAGTTGTTGGATGGTCACTCTTATGTTTCAAAATAGATCCTGACTGACCATCAATTGTATACTCAAAATGGTTGTCTGACGTTGTGAAACTAATCTCATAACTTCCGTGAAGCCCAGAACGTGCTTTCGAAACTGTTGATTGAGAAATCTCAGAAGTTTTGACACCTGCATTTTTGTAAGCAATGTCTGCCGCATCTTGTTCTGACAAGCGATAACCTGAACCGTTAAAGATAAACAGGCCTGCAGCGATGGCAACTGGGATAGCGAGCAGAAGCAGATAGCCCGCTAGCTTTTTCATTTTTCGCATAAAATTCTCCGCTATTTTAATCTAATACTACTATTATATCTTAAAGTTCTAAAATTGTCAGATAAACTTGGCTCATTTTTAGGACAACATCATAAAAAGTTCCCGATAGCTATCAGGAACTTCTACGAAATGTTACTATTTGGCCAGTTACAAAGACTAGTATGGCCATCCAGATAAAGAGGAAGCCTTTCAACTCTCCAAAGCTGACCGTCTCACCAAAAATGAGGATGGCTACCAGAAGTTGAATCGTAGGATTAAGATACTGGATGAAACCAATAAGGTTAAGCGGTGCCCTTTTGACTGCTTCTGAGAAGCAAAGCAAGGGAACGGCCGTCACCACACCGGATATGGCTAGGAGAAACATTTCCATGCTCGAATAGGAAGAAAATGATTCTGGAGAAAAGAAAACGAGATAGATAGCTACAAAAGGTAGTAGCAAGCCACTTTCCACTAGCATGGCTACGTCACTGGAGAGCCTAACCCCCTTTTTGATTAGACCATAGAAACCAAAGCTCAGAGCTAACCCCAATGAAACGGGAAGTTTTCCTGTATTGGCAACAAGAACCAGTACTCCTATAAAGGCCAATACTACTGCTGCCCACATGCTCCTACTCAATGATTCACGAAGAAAAATGAGGGCAAACAGGATAGAAACAATAGGCATAATGTAATAGCCCAGGCTAGCCTGCGTTGCTTGACCATGACCCACAGCATAGATATAAATCAACCAGTTAGCTGCTATGAGAAAACTAGCAAGTAGCATACGAAGCAAGGCTTTCTTATCCTGCCAAAGTTCCACAAGCTCCCCTTTGAAACGTGTATTTTGCTTAGCAACTAGGGCGTAAGTCAGCATAGTCACCACTGTAAAAACAATCCGCCACGAGAAGGTGCTGTAAGCCGAAACACCTGCTAAAAGCTTCCAAAAAAGGGATAAAAATCCCCATTGAATATAGGTGGCTAGACCAAAGAGTAGCCCTTGATTTTTTCTAGTCAACCACAACACCTGCTTTATCCACAGACAGGATGAAGGTTTCACCATCTAAACCAAGACCATCGATAGCCGTTTTAAGAGCTTCAGCCTGATCATTTGGCGTCAGGGTCATAACTGTTGGGCCAGCGCCTGAAAGATAGGTCGCATAAGCACTGTATTGGCCTGACAATTCCTTAATAGTCGCAAATTCTTTAACCAATTTTTGACGGTAGCGTTCGTGGAACATATCCCCTTGAATAGCATGTCCCGCCTTAACCAAATCGCCTGCAAAGAGGGCAGCAATGGCAACATTGGCAATAGATGATGCAGCTACAGCTTCTTTGTAAGACAGGTCACTTGGAAGTACCCCACGTGAATCGGACGTCTTAAGTTCATAGCTCGGAATGAAGGCTACAAAGGCACACTCTGGAAAGTCTGTCACGATGCTATTAACATGTTCATCCACATAAGAGGCTACAACGAGATTCCCAAAAATAGCTGGGGCAACATTGTCCGGATGACCTTCAATCTTGGTTGCAATATCAAGTTTATCATCGTCTGAGAGCTGCAAGTTTGCCAATTGATTGGCTAACTCGATTCCTGCGACAATAACAGAACTTGAAGAACCTAGCCCACGCGCCAAGGGAATATCTGATGCCATCACCAATTTATGGGGTTGCAAATCAGACTTAACTTGCAAGGCAGTTGAAATGAGGAGGTTATTTTCATCTGAAGGAATATCTCCCAAATCATGTTCAATATGCCATGCATCCGCTGGTTCAAGCACCTCGACTGTCAAATATTTAGAAACGGCAACACCCACAGAGTCAAAACCTGGACCAATATTGGCAGATGTTGCTGGAACAGTAATTTTCATAATAATACACCAAAAGGAGGAAAGCCATCAGCGACTTTTCTCCTTGAATACCTTTCTTATACGCACCAGTATGGGCTTATCAATTAGTTAGACAAAACTTTCAATGTGTTGACAACAGTGAAGTCTTCTGCTGCTTCAAGTTTTTCAGTAACAGCTTTGAGTTGTGTCTTAGACATAGCATGTGTAATCACAACGATACGAGCTGTTGTGCCATTTGCTTTTTGTTGCAAGACTTGTTCAAATGAAATATCTTCTGAGTTGAAGATTTCAGACAAGTGAAGGATTTTACCTTTTTCGTCTGGCGTATCAAGGGCAAAATAGTAGTTGCTCTTAACATCTGCTGGATTAGCCAATGGCAAGTCACGACGGAACTCATTAAATGGTTTACCCACATTGCCATCTGAAAGACGACGAGCAATACGGATAATGTCTGCCAAAACAGATGTTGCTGTTGGTTTTTGACCAGCACCTGGACCGTAGTACATTGATTCGCCAATACCGATAGATTCAACAAAGACTGCATTCATGACATCGTTGACGCTAGCAAGTGGGTGATTTTTTGGCAAGAATGTTGGGGACACTTCTGCTGAGATACCTGATTCTACTTCACGCACATCACCAACCAATTTGATGACATAACCTAATTCTTGAGCAACAGCTACATCATCAGTAGAGATGTTTGTAATCCCCTTGTGAGTCACATCGTCGAAATCAATTGTGGCACCAAATCCAAATTGGCTAAGGATAACAGCTTTATAAGCAGCATCAATACCTTCAACGTCGTTAGTTGGATCACTTTCGGCATAACCAAGTTCTTGAGCAGTCTTAAGAGCGTCCTCATATGACCAACCTTCGTCAACCATCTTAGTCATCATGAAGTTAGATGTTCCGTTAAGCACACCAAGGATACGTGTCACCTTATCAGACGTCAAAGAGTTAGCCAAAGTACGCAAAATTGGAATACCACCAGCAACAGCAGCTTCATAGTAGAAAGCCACTCCCTTATCTTGGGCAAGAGAAATCAACTCTTTTCCATGAGTAGCAATCAAGTCTTTGTTAGCAGAAACAACGTTTTTACCTGCTTCAAGTGCTTTTGTGATGAAGGTACGAGCTGGCTCGATACGACCCATCAATTCAACAACGATTTGAATCTCTTCATCATTAAGGATTTCGTCAACATTTGTGACAAAATTGTAGTCGTTTCCGGCAGCAATAAGACGATTTTTTTCCTCGTCATCTTTAACCAAAACTTTGGCAATTTCGAGTTGGTCACGTGAGGCTGCAAGAACCTTTTCACCATTTTCCTTCAAGAGGAAAGGAATACCGCTAGCTACTGTACCAAAGCCAAGCAATCCAATTTTAATAGACATTTACGATTTCTCCTTAAAAACATACATTTTTTTAATTGTACCACATTTCTATCGGAATTGACAGAATATTGTTGCCATTTAAGGAGGCAAGTATTCTTTTTACTGAAAATTCTGTGCATTTCCATCCCATTTTTGTTAGAATAATAACTAGACCTATTTGAAAGGGGATACAATGACTTCTCAAAAGAAAAAAACAACTCAAGCTAACAGAAAGAAACTGAACCTTCTTCTGCTTTTCCTAAATATTGTCCTTCTTGGCTTACTAGCAGTCTTTATGCTTAACCGACCAAATCAGTCGAAAAGCAAGCAACAACAGTCTCAGACCAGTCAGTCTAAGACGACAGCTAAATGGAAAACCTATGACGATCCTGTCCAAATCCCTATCCTCATGTATCATGCGGTACACGTCATGGATCCATCTGAAGCTTCTAACGCTAACCTTATCGTTGACCCAGACCTCTTCGAAGCACAAATCAAGGCTTTGTCAAAGGCAGGTTACTATTTCCTAACGCCTGAAGAAGCCTATAAGGCCTTCACTGAAAACGCTCTACCTGCTAAGAAGGTTGTCTGGCTGACCTTTGACGATGGTAACGAAGATTTCTACACCATTGCCTATCCTATTCTCAAAAAATACAAGGCTAAAGCAACCAATAATGTGATCACTGGCTTTGTCAAGAAAGGGAACGCTGGAAATCTTACCGTCAAACAGATGAAAGAAATGATGGCTCACGGTATGAGCTTCCAGTCTCATACGGTTAACCACCCCGATTTGTCAACCACTGATAAGGCGACACAAAAGGTTGAATTAACGGATTCTATTGACTTCCTTGAAAATAAACTCAATACCAAGGTCAATACCATTGCCTACCCATCAGGTCGCTACAATCAAACGACACTTGACCTAGCTAAGAAAACTTACAAGTTAGGACTAACAACCAACGAAGGGCTAGCCAGTGCCAAGGATGGTCTTCTCTCACTTAATCGTGTCCGTATTCTGCCAACAACAACAGCTAAAGGACTTCTCAGCGAGATTGATACTGACAATGAGTAAAAGAAATCACTTGATTCAAGAATCAAGTGATTTTTATGTTCTAGTCAAATATTTCTAATAGGATAGCCACACCCTTTTCAATTTCAGCATCACTTAGGGTGATTGGTGGCAAAAGACGAATCACGTTTGTCCCTGCAGTTAAGACAATTAACCCCTTATCTCGAGCCGACTGGACCAATTCTCCTAAATTGCCAGCAGTCTCAATCCCAATCATATAGCCCAAGCCACGTACAGTGGTAACCGTCTCTTTATCAGATAAAGCTGCCTGCAATTTTGCTTGTAGCTGGTTTCCATTTTCAAGGGCAGTATCTAGAAAACCTGGGACCAACATAACTTCAAGCGTAGCTTTGGCCGCCGCCATAGCCAGTTTATTTCCTCCAAAGGTAGAGCCGTGACTTCCGTAAGAGAAGGCTTCTCCAAGAGATGACTTAGCAAGCATGGCACCAACTGGCACCCCATTTGCCAAACCTTTTGCCAGAGTAAAGATATCTGGTTCAATATCGTAGTGCTCATAAGCATAAAGCTTACCAGTACGACCAAGTCCTGTCTGAACCTCATCTACAATAAGATAAATACCCGTCTCCTTACAAAAGTCAGCCAAAGCCTTAACAAAGTCCTTATCAGCAGGTTGAACACCTGATTCCCCTTGAACCAACTCCAACATAATAGCCGCTGTTTCGTCACTAGCTAGGGCCTTGACACTATCTATGTCATTGAAAATAGCATAGCTAAAGTGGGGCACACCCTCACCAAAGCCTTGTTTGATTTTATCCTGACCAGTGGCAGACATGGATCCAAACGTTCGACCATGGAAGGAATTTTGGAAGGTAATGATTTCTTGTTTACCCGATGCCTTACGAGCGATTTTTATAGCTGCCTCATTGGCCTCTGCACCACTATTACAGAAAAAGGCTAGATAGTCCTTGTCACCAATTAAAAGTCCAGCAACATCTTCTTGCAACTGATTGTGATAAAGATTAGGCTGGTGCAAAATCTTACCCACCTGCTCTGTCAAAGCTTGATTGACAGAGGGATGATAGCCCAGGTTAGTTACCCCGATACCTGATGAAAAATCCAAGTAGGTCTTGCCAGTGGTATCAGTCAAATAATTGCCCTGTGCCGAAGCGAAATCAATCGCTGCCCGTTTATAATTTGAAAATAATTTTGTCATCGTTTACTCCTTGATTATGGTACCATCTGTCAGGTTATCACCAATAATGACCTGCTCAACACCAGATTCAACCGTCTGAACAGCACTTTGAATTTTAGGAATCATGCCCCCAGTTATCACGCCTGAATCTATTTTTTCCTGAACGTCCACAAGATTCAGATGCTCCAAAACCTGATCATTCTCTAAAACACCCTTGACATCTGTCATAAGGATAAGTTTTTTGGCACCTATACTAATTGCCACAGCTCTAGCAAGGTAATCCGCATTGATATTGAGCAAATCTCCCTGCTCACTGTAACCCAAACTAGGAATCAAGGGGATCTTACCTTGAGCAAAGAGTGCTACTAAGGTCTGATTGGCGATGTTTTTGACCTCACCCACAAAGTCATAAGTCTCTTGATCCAAAAAATCAGCATGAACAAGGTCTGGCAATTCATCAACAAGCTGATAGGCTGGCAAACCTGCAGTTGTCAGCTCACCTGCTAAGTTTTTCCCAACTATGTCAACCAAGGCTTCTTTAATCAAGGCCATATCTGACTGACTCGTCACACGAAGACCATTAACCTTATGAATTGGGATGTCATGTTCCTCCATGAGTTGGTTGATAGCAAAACCACCCCCATGGACGATAACAATTTTCTGACCAGCCTGCTGCCATTCTGACAGTTTAGCCAATATCTCGGGAGTTAGCTGCTTACTGGCTACTCCACCAATCTTAATTACAATATATTCAGTAGTCATCAGTTAACTCCTTTTCCTTAGATAGTCTAAGTGTGATAGAGGGCATTAATCTTAACGTAATCGTAAGAAAGATCACAACCCCAAGCGGTTCCTTTTTCATGTCCAGCATGAAGATCTACCGTAATGGTCACTTCATCCTCATGCATGATGTCTTTCATTTCCTCATCATCAAAGCTCACAGGACTAGAGGCTAGCATGACTGGCAGACCGCCAAGCATAATATCAACATTGTCCACAGGAACGTCCACACCGGCATAGCCAACAGCAGCTAGAATACGCCCCCAGTTAGGATCTTCACCAAAAATGGCTGTTTTGACCAGGCTTGAACCGACAACAGATTTTGCCATCATACGAGCATCAAGGGCATTAGGGGCATTAACCACATCAACTTGGATGAGTTTATTGGCACCTTCACCGTCCTTGGCAATTTTCTTAGCCAATTCTTGCATTACGAAATTAAGCATTTTTGAAAACTTATCAAATTCTGGTGTACCTGGCAGAATCTCTTCATTGAGCGTGCAACCATTGGACATGACAAGAACCATATCATTAGTTGATGTATCCCCATCAACTGTAATCTGATTAAAGGTCTTTTCCACATTTTGGCTCAAGGCTAATTGAAGGGTGTCACTAGAAATATTAGCATCACAAGTAATAAACCCAAGCATGGTTGCCATATTCGGGTGAATCATGCCTGAACCCTTAGCGACACCAGCCATAGTGACAACATCACGACCAAAAGTCTCCGTCACAGCAATAGTCTTAGTTGCTGTATCTGTCGTCAAAATTGCCTTAGCAAAATCATCAGCATTCCCATTAACCACCAACTTGGAAAGGCCATTTTTCAAGGTATCCATTGGTAGCAACTCACCGATAACCCCTGTAGAAGCCACACCAACCAAATCTGGTTCAACACCTAACTTTTCAGCGGTCCACTCCTGCATGGTGTAAGCATCCTCCAATCCTTGAGTCCCTGTACAAGAATTGGCTACACCTGAGTTAACAACGATGGCCTTCATTTTCCCAGCCTTTTTAACTGAGGTCTTGGTCACAATAAGAGGAGCTGCAATCACCTTATTGGTCGTATAAACTCCTGCGACACTGGCTGGTTTTTCAGAGACAATCCAACCAAAATCCATTTTTCTCTTTTTAAATCCTGCATGTAGCCCATCTGCTGAGAATCCCAACGGACTGGCAATTGTTCCTTCAATGACTTTCATATTTTTTCTCCTAACTCTATGCTTACATCTACAAGTATGACGGTGTCAGAAGCAAACCTTCCGTCTCATCCCACCCCTGCATGAGGTTAAGATTTTGCACTGCCTGTCCAGCAGCACCCTTGATCAAATTATCAATGACCGAAATAACTGTCAGAACATTGGTTTTCTCATTATAGGCAAAGCCAATATCTGTAAAATTCGATCCAATAACGTTGTGTAGTTCTGGCAAACTGTCTTGCACACGTACAAAGGGTTTATCGCTATAAGCCTTTGTGAACGCTGAAGCCACATCAACTACAGTCACGTCCTTCTTCAACTTACAATAAACCGTAGCCATGATTCCACGATTAACGGGTAAAAGAGACGTTGAAAACTGAATCTCAGGCATTTCCGGATTAAAGACCTGCAAGGTTTGAACAATCTCAGGAATATGCTGATGATGATTGAGTTTATAAGTCACGTAATTATCGTGAACATTGACAAAATGACTAGACTCACTCAAAGCCTTACCTGCACCAGTTAAACCAGACTTAGCATCCACAATGACACTCTCCGTCTCAATCAAACTAACTGCCACCAAAGGAATCAAGGCTAACTCTGTCGCTGTCGCATAGCATCCAGGATTGGCAATAAATTTCTTATCCTTCACATCTGCATATTCTGACAATGCGTATGTAAATTTATTCAAAACACTCTGCTTAGCAGGTGATTTTTTATACCATTCTTGATAAACATCTGCTGGCAAGCGATGATCGCCAGACAAATCAATAATAGGAAAATCAGCCAGAACAAATTCCTCTGCTAGCGAACTAGCGACTCCTGAAGGTGTGGCAAAGAAAACCAAATCCGCCTTTTGCATAATCTTTTCCGCATTGTAAGCTTCAATTTCTAAGTCACAAACACCTGTCAGATAGGGATACACATCAGACAATCGTCGGCCCACTTCTTTGGTTGCGTGAATAGAAACAAGTTCCACTTTTTTATGATTATTCAAAATTTTAACTAACTCTAAACCACTATAACCAGTGATACCAACGATTGAAATTTTCATTTATGCACTCCTTTTGAATAAATATGTAACTAGTTTATTGTATTTTTATTCATTTGTCAAGGGAGAATTGAAATTAACATGAAAAAAACAAGCAGTCTTTTTCAACTACTTGTTTCATGATTGTTATCTAGTTATTAAATAATTGCAAGTTAGCAATACGATCGACTGCTTCGACCAGACGTTCTGGCTCTACCAAAAGCCCGATACGAACATAAGCATCTCCTGCAGGACCAAATCCTTTACCTGGTGCCACAGCAACATGGGTTTTCTCAAGCAAAAGATCCGCAAAACTCTCACTAGTGTAACCCTCTGGTACAGGCATCCAAGCATAGAAAGAACCTTTGGATGGAAAGGCCTTCCAGCCAATCTTAGCAGCTGCCTGGACAAAAGCATCTCGACGGCTATCATAAGTCACATTCAGTTGAGCAACAGCCTCCTCAGATTTAGGACCTAAGAGGGCTGCAATCCCAGCCTCCTGCAAGGCAGGAAAGATTCCTACAAAAAGATGGTCTTGAATCAGATTTAAGGCTTCAATCATTTGGTCATTCCCAGCAGCAAAGGCCAAACGCCAACCAGCCATATTGAAGGTTTTCGAGAAAGTATAGAACTCAATGCCCACATCTTTAGCACCAGGTGTTGATAAGAAGCTAGGATTCTCATAGCCTCGATAGCCCAAAGCTCCGTAAGCTAAATCACTCACCACACCAACTTCGTAGGTCTTAGCCCAGGCAACCAACTTTTCATAAAAGGCCTTAGTCGCCACAGCCCCCGTAGGATTATTCGGATAATTGATATAGATAAACTTAGCGCGCCGAGCTGTCTCTTCAGGAATGGCATCCAAATCTGGTAAGAAATCATTTTCAGCCGTCAAAGGAAAGGTCTTATAGGCTACACGTCCTAGACTCACTCCTGATAAATAATCAGGATATCCTGGGTCAGGTAGGAGCAGGAGGTCACCTGGATTCATCAAAGCTAGGGGCAATTCCACAAGCCCAATTTTAGCCCCACCCATGACACAAATCTCACGCTCCGCATCCAAATCGACCCCATAATGTTTCTTGTAAAAACTAGCAGCAGCTTCCTTAAAAGGACGATTGCCTCGAAACTGTGAATACTTATGGCTAGCAGGATTTTTCGCTGAGGTACAAAGCGCCTCAACAATATGGTCATAGGTCGGTTGGTCAGGATTGCCCTGACCAAGATTGATAACATCTGCTCCTTCCGCCACCTTGGCATTAACTTTAGCAACCAAACCTGCAAAAAACTGTTCTGGCAATGCCTTCAATAAGTCAGATTCTTCAAATAACATAAACACTCCTTAATGATACAAGTCCGTGCGACGATCCTCAAAAACAGGAATCTGACCTCGAACCTTATCTACCTCTTCAAGATTAATATCAGCTGTAAAAACTCCCTCCTCATTCTCCTTGGTTTGTAAGACCACATTTCCAAGTGGATCTATAACCATAGAATGTCCTGAAAAGATATCGTTCGGTCCTGCTCCAACACGATTGACAGCAACTACAAAAGCTTGATTTTCAACCGCACGCGCCTTTAACAAAATCTCCCATTGCTGCACTCGAGGTTCCGGCCACTGCGCTACCACAAAAAGCACCTTGGCCCCTTGTGCCATCTGTGTTCGCACCCATTCAGGAAAACGGATATCATAACAAATGACACTGGCAGCTATCACACCATCAAGCTCAAAAACAGACTCATTCGACCCAGCAGACATGTACTGGTCCTCTGCCATAAGGCCAAAGAGATGGACCTTGCTATAGGTATTGATTAAGTCCCCAGACTTATTGTAGACATAGGTCGTGTTGTAAAATTTACCATCTTTCTCAATAGCAACGGACCCTCCAATAATAGCTACAGCATGTTTCCTAGCAAAATGAGACAAGAGTTCTTGAGAGTCCAATCCATCCTTATCCGCAAGCCCATCAAGTTCATTTAAAACATAGCCTGTATTCCACATTTCAGGAAGCACAATAACATCGGGATTAGCAACAAGTGCTTTTTCCAGCATCTCTATGACGTGTTTTTTATTTTCCACAGGATATCCGTGAACGACATCCATCTGTACCAACGCAATTTTCATAATAACCTCGATTCTATATTAACCATTATAGCACTCCAAAAGACGTCACAAAAATTGAAAAATTCAATCTCATGATAAAGAAAGGCTATCAAAAAAGGCTGGACATAATGTCCAACCTAATCATTATTACACTAAGCAATATCAACGTAACGACGAACACCGCTCACTGTCATGTATGAAAGCCATGTGTGACCATCCGCTGTCAAAACCTTATCGTAGTTAACGCTCATACCTTTATCATAGTAAGCCAACTCTGGGCTTGAAACCTTGGCTTCTGCCTTGATTGACGCACGACCTGTAAAGGTATAACGGCCTGATTCTGGGAGACTTGGTTTATCCGCTGGCTTAGCAACTGGTTTAACTTCTGGCTTAGCTGCTGCAATATCAACATAACGACGAGCACCACTTGTTGTCACGTATGAAAGCCATTGACGACCATCGGCTGTCAAAACCTTGTCGTAGTTAACGCTCATACCCTTATCATAGTAGGCCAACTCTGGGCTTGAAACCTTAGCTTCTGCCTTAATTGACGCACGACCTGTGAAGGTATAAGTGCCTGATTCTGGCAGACTTGGTTGGTCCGCTGGTTTAGCAACCGGTTTAACTTCTGGTTGACTTGCTGGCTTAGACTCTGCCTTGGCTGCTGCAATGTCAACGTAACGACGAGCACCACTTGTTGTCATGTATGAAAGCCATTGACGGCCATCGGCTGTGAGAACCTTATCGTAGTTAACGCTCATACCCTTATCATAGTAGGCCAATTCTGGGCTTGAAACTTTAGCTTCTGCCTTGATTGACGCACGACTTGTGAAGGTATAAGTGCCTGACTCTGGGAGACTTGGTTGGTCCGCTGGTTTAGCAACCGGTTTAACTTCTGCAGCTTTAACTGTTGCAATATCAACGTAACGACGGGCACCGCTTGCTGTCATGTATGAAAGCCATTGATGACCATCGGCTGTCAAAACTTTGTCATAGTTAACACTCATGCCCTTGTCATAGTAGGCCAACTCTGGGCTTGAAACCTTAGCTTCTGCCTTGATTGACGCACGACCTGTGAAGGTATAAGTTCCTGTCGCTGGAAGGTTGATGGCACCTGTAGTGGCTGGTTTGCTTTCAGCAGGTTTGCTGCTAGTAGCATAATCGCCACCTTCGATACCAAAGTACTCTTCCAAACTCAATCCTGAATCGTGGATGTCTTTAGCTTCTTTACCCACATAGCGGATATGCCATGCTTCTGGCATGTAGCCGGTTGAAGCTTCTTTACCTGTTTGGAAACGCACAATAAAGCCATAGTTATGTGCATTGTCTTTAAGCCATTGACTAGCTCGTGAATCTTCAAGCAAGTTACCAGATTTATCAGTCAAATCAAAGACCAAACCAGTTTGGTGCTCGCTATATCCAGGACGAGCTGAGTAACGATCTGCAGCTGCCTGACCATCACGGCTAACATAATTGTCGTAAAGAGTCTTTTGATAGTCATAAGAACGGAAACCACTGTATGAACGTCCGACATTCAAACCTTGGTTAATCATATCATCACGAAGGCGAACAAAGGCTGCCTTAGCTGTAGGATTTTCACCTGGATTGTAGTCCTTAGAAAGACCATGCTTCTTATTGACAATGATAATATCATCGTATTTACCACGAACACTGTAGTAAGAACCGTTATTGGTCAATTTCCCTGTTACATGGGATTCATTAGATTGAGGCACTGTGGCTGTAGTTTCGGTAATATAAGTTCGTTTACCATCTAACATATAGTAAAGATGCACAGAATAGGTACCAGCATCACCCTTATGGCTTGCTTTATCTACATGAACCTTGTAGCTTCCATCTGATTGTTTATCGGCATGATACCAAGTAAGATCATCTTGACCATTCTTATCTGACCAGATTGGAACACGGACTTCTTTAACTTCTTTGCCACCACCTGAAACATTAGT